>NZ_JAMCOU010000031.1:0-269153 GCF_023499985.1 Acinetobacter amyesii
ATTCATCTTTCAGCAGATAGACAGATCAGCCAAAGTGCGGGCGATAGCATCAATATCAGCAGTCAAAAATCTTTAATTGCCCATGCACAAAGCAAGATCAGTCTATTTGCAGCACAAGAAGGTTTACGCGCGTATGCAGGCAAAGGCAAAGTTGAAATCCAAGCGCAAGGTGATGGGGCAGATCTGATTGCCCGAAAAGGTATTCAAATTATTTCCACGGAAGAAAAAGTTGAAATCAAAGCGAGCAAAAAAATCGTGCTAACTGCTGGTGGTAGTCAGATTGAAATTAGTAGTGCGGGTGTATTGCCTACTACTAGCGGTAAGTTTGAGGTGAAGGCGGGGCAGCATAAGTTTGTGGGAGGGAACAAGATTCCCACTTTGAATGTAAATTTACCTGCACTGAAAATCAAAGAAAATTCAGTGAGCGAATGTCCTATAAGGTTAAAACAATCAAATTCAAATACCGAATATATATCTAATGCTGAGTCATCCACGGCGTTGAATGATTCAGCATTACATGGAAATAGTTGTTCATCTTTATTAAAACCAATTAGTATAGTTGATTATCTACCAGAAGCTCTTTCTGGGAAAATTGTAGATACGGATGAAAACGGAAATTTAATATCAATAGGTATAGAAAAAAATGAAACTTTAGAAGATGGTTATGTTGACTATTATGAAAATTCAAAGAGGTATAAAGTCAAATTTTATGATTATTCAGAGATAAGCCAACCATTTGATATTAAGTTTGATCCACTTAAAAACCTCTTAACAGTAACAACAAAGATATCTTTTAAAGGAAAAAAGCGTGTCTTAGTTGATAATAATAACCAGATAGTTACTAATAAAAGTGGTATAGAAGTAGAATTACCATATGATTCTAGCTTAGATTTGCAAAATTCCATGTTTTCTTTTGAGGATATAGAAATTCCATATAAAGATTGGTTTGACTTTAATAAAGCTAAATCTGAAATTGAGAAAATTTTAAATAAAAATAATTTTTATTTATATCCGAAAAACTGTGGTCAATCAAAATGTACGTGTAAAGTTCCAGTTTGGTTGGAAGTTGTAGAAGCACAAGATGGTCATGAGGTTAATATATACAAATTAAGTACACGTGCGGATTCAAGTAATTGGTCTATAAATGCTACAGCAGAATACGAAGCATCGAAAAAACAGGTAACTGATTACTATCAAATTTATGAATTTATTGAAAACTCAACTTCATTAACTGATTTTCAACAATATGACTTCGGATGTTGGAAATTTGAGCCAAGTTGGATGTCGAATAATATACATGCGCATGAATCTGGTCATTTATTTAATTGGCCAGATGAGTATTTTGCTTATGGGGGAGCAGTAAATCAAAGATATACTTTAGCTACAAGTAATCCACCATATCAAATAGATCTTAAGATTGCAGAGCCTGCAGATTTTTGGAAAAGAAATTCAAAAAATAATTTAATGGGTGAAGGAACTTTAATTAAAAATCCACAAATGCATGAATATTATCTGCATCAAATTCGAGATTGGTTTGAAAAAGAAACAGGGATTAATTGGGATGTTAAATCTTAAATTTATAATGGTTTCAATTTTATTTATGAGTACTGTATCAATGGCGAAAAATAATCAAGAGTTTTACACGAGTACATATCCAAATTATTGGGGTAATCCTCTTATAGAAAAATTTTGGGCTAATAATGGTAAAGAATTTTATTTGAAAAATTCTACAGTAGATAGAATAGGTAGTAAAAATAATAAAATAAACGGAGTCGGTTTGATTGTTAAAAGCTTAACCGAAAAAGAGGCTGAAGATTATGACAAATATGGAAAAAAAATTTTCTTGCTTAATAAAAAATATGATGTCAAAAGTAGTAAAGATAAGAAGTTAAATTTTAGATTTTTTGAAATTTCAGGTGAGAATACTGTTTCTTCAATACTTTTTAATTCAAAAGACAGTAATGGGCAGGATATTTTAAAATGGTTTAATGAAAAAAAAATAAATTTTATTAATTCCAGTGAAAGTAAAATGGAAATAGGATTTAAAATTATTACTAAAATAAAAAAAAGTGAATCTGATTATGTTTTAGAATTGATATTTGAGAATTTATCTGGGCAAGATATATTAATCACTGGGGTTAATGATTGGGAGGTGAGTAATGAAAATAGAAGAAGTAAAATAATATCAAATTTAGTGATTAGGGATGGTTTGAATGCATCTTTTAAATTTAGTTTGAATAAATATAATTTGATAGAGAAAAATGAGGATTTATTAAACAATCTAATATTACCTGGGAAAATGAAAAAAAGTATCCATTTCAAGTTAGATAAAAATGAAATGGATAAGCTAGAAGAATATCAAAAAATTATAGATGATGCAGAGCTAAAATATTATGTTGTTATGGATCTTAGAGTGCTATCGCCAAGTATTATTGCAGGTGATTTTCATTATTTAACTAGTTTGAATGAATTTATTTATTCTAAATGAATTGCATGTCGTATATTTGTTTTTTTCACATTTTTTTGTGCAAGGGAATTGTATTTTTAATTTTTGAAGTAATAATTTTGTAGGCGGAATTTTATTCTGATTTTTTAGTTATTTAAACTTTCTTACAATGGTTTTTGTTGATATTGATTTTTTAATTTTATTTAGTGGGTTTGATTTTAAAAGATTATTTCTTTTATTTTTAATAAATAAATTGAGCTATGGTAAATTTTGTTGGTGTTTTTAGGTTGTTATTTATAGTGTTCATTAGCTCGCATGTATATGCTGATGACGAAAAAATAGCATATTTATACGAGAAAAATAAACAAGCGCTTTTTTTAGGTGGGTGTAATAGGGGAGTTTTTCCATTTAATAGTACTGATTTTTCTAACATAAAAGATCTAACCTTAAAATATAAGTTGGAAAAAATTCATCGAAATTATGAAGAGCCTACATCGTTTAATTTTCTGATCGAAAATAAGGAAATTACAATGTACGGTGGAGGAGATGAAGTTATAAATAAGCTTTGTAATATGGAAAGTTCTAGAGAAATTAAAATTAATTATTATAAAATTGAAGGATCTAAAAGAATATATTACTACATAGATGAAATTTAAATTTTTATTTTAGGCTTAGTGAAATTATTTCTTTTAATTATTTATAAAATATCTAAATCTAATGGATATAAAATGACACATTGATAATTATTTAAAATAAACTAATTATGAAATTAATTTTTTATAGGAATTAGTTTTTTTGTAATAATATTTATTTAAAGAGTGTGATTGTATATTAAAAAATAAACCCGCATTAAGCGGGTTTATTTCAATCTCAAAAGAGATTACATATTAGGATAATTAGGACCACCACCACCCTCAGGTGTTACCCAAGTAATGTTTTGAGATGGATCTTTAATGTCACACGTTTTACAGTGTACACAGTTCGCTGCATTGATTTGGAAACGCTTATCACCGTCATCATTTTCCATAATTTCATAAACACCAGCAGGGCAGTAGCGCTGAGCAGGCTCATCCCATTTTGGTAAGTTCACATTTACAGGAATAGACGCATCTGTCAGTTTTAAATGCGCAGGCTGGTTCTCTTCGTGAACGGTATTCGATACGAATACTGAAGACAAACGGTCAAAAGTCAGCTTGCCATCTGGCTTTGGATAATTCGGTTTGAAGTTCGCAGCATCGACAGTTTTTAAAGCACTGAAGTCTGGCTGTAAGTCATGCAGTGTGAATGGCACTTTAAAGATGTTTTGATCAACAAAGTTGAACGCACCACCCATCCATTGACCAAACTTATGCATAGCAGGGCCGAAGTTACGAGAGTTATATAACTCTTCTTTCAACCAGCTGTTGTTGAACTTGTCTGTGTACGCAGTTAACTCTTTAGCGAAGAAGTCTTCACCTTCAGTCACACGTGCAATGGCAAGGTCACCACCTTTTTCCACACCCGCAGCAATCGCTTCAAATACAGCTTCACCGCACAGCATGCCTGATTTCATTGCTGTATGAGAGCCTTTGATTTTCGCAAAGTTCAGGAAACCTGCGTCATCACCAATTAAGCTACCACCCGGGAAAGTGAATTTAGGTAGTGAGTTGAAACCACCTTTCACAACCGCACGTGCGCCATAAGAAATACGTTTACCACCTTCAAGATATTGCTTGATCAGTGGATGTGTTTTCCAACGCTGCATTTCCATAAATGGATACATGTGTGGATTGGTGTATGACAAGTCAACGATCATACCCAACGTCACTTGGTTGTTTTCAGCGTGGTATAACCACCAACCGCCTGAAGAACCTGTTTCACTTAAAGGCCAACCTGCACCGTGCATCACCAAACCTGGTTTGTGCTTAGCAGGATCGATTTCCCAAAGTTCTTTAATACCAATACCGTAATGTTGCGGATCAGCATCCTTATCTAAGTTGAACTGAGCAATCAGACGTTTACCTAAGTGACCACGACAGCCTTCAGCAAATAATGTGTATTTGGCATGAAGTTCATAGCCAGGAGTAAAGTTATGCGTTGGTTCGCCATCTTTACCAATGCCCATGTCACCAGTCTGAATACCTTTCACAGTACCATCTTCATGGTAAAGGATTTCAGATGCTGCAAAGCCTGGGAAAATAGACACTTCTAATTCTTCAGCTTTAGCGCCCAACCAACGAACCACATTACCTAACGAAATAACATAGTTGCCATCGTTATGCATGGTTTTTGGCACCATCCAATGCGGTGCTTCTTGTGATTTTTCATCAGACAATAAGAAGTAGGTTTTATCTTCAGTCACAGGCACATTTAACGGTGCGCCTTGTTCTTTCCAATCTGGGAACAATTCATTCATCGCGCGAGGTTCGAGCACAGCACCTGATAGAATATGCGCACCCACTTCGGAGCCCTTTTCCACGACACAAACGGACAGATCGTTTAGGTTATTTTCAATTGCAAGTTGACGAATTTTAATCGCAGCAGATAGGCCGGCAGGACCTGCACCGACGATAACTACGTCAAACTCCATCGATTCACGTTCGATGTGTTCCATGTAGGACTCCTCATATTTCGGAAGGTGGCATCCATTCAATTCATTTAAATGGTGCTGCCATGAGTGTTCTTAATGCCCAGACACAATTTTTCTATCGTGTCTTTGATATTGTGGGCTAGTATAGTTTTAAACCGAGTTCTAGCCAATTGGCTGAATCATATTATTTTTCCGTCACTAAGGTATTTATTAGGCGGATGAAGCAGCAATTGAACGAAAACCCGACGAAAAAATTCATTAATAGGGATGATAGAAATTTAATGAACATTGCACAATACTTAAAAGATGGACAGACCGGTCACAAAAGGTCAATCCCTCCATTAGATCAATGGCATCCAAAGCATTGTGGTGCAATGGATTTGAAGGTTTTAGCCAATGGAGAATGGTGGCACGATGGTCAATTGATCAAGCGGCAAGCACTCATTGATCTGTTCTCAACCGTGCTTTGGAAAGAAGATGGGAAATTCTATTTAAAAACTCCTGTGGAACAAATTGAAATACAGGTGGAAGATGAGCCTTTATTTGTTAATCGAGTCGATACGCTTGAGCTAGAAAACAAGCGCTATATCCAGTTTACGACTACAACACAAGACGTGATTGTTGTGGATGATGAACATCCTATTTTTATGCGTGAATATCAAGGTGAATTGCGCCCTTATGTACATGTGCGTTTTGGAATTAATGCACTGATCCAGCGTGCCGCATTCTTTCATTTAGTTGAGATGGGTGAACTGCTTGAAAATGAAAAAGGTGAATCCATTTTAGTGTTACAAAGTGGTGATTTGCGCTTGCAATTAGGCACCTGAGGTTTAAGCTTTCCACCTTGTCATTCTGAACAACATATAAGTGATCCTATGACCGCCATTCACCCCATTTACCCACTGGATGTACCCATGCCGAAAGCTGGCGCAGATGCACCGATCGGTTTATTTGATTCGGGGATTGGTGGCTTATCTGTGGCTTTAGAAATTGCGCGCTACTTGCCGAATGAACGCATTGTGTATTATGCCGATACTGCACATGTACCCTATGGGCCACGTGATGATCAAAATATACGTGAATTGACTGCACATGCCATAGAGTGGTTATACCGCCAAGGCTGTAAAGTCGCTGTCGTGGCATGTAACACGGCATCTGCTTTTAGTTTGGATTATTTGCGTGAACATTATGGGGAGAACTTCCCCATTATTGGTTTAGTTCCTGCGTTAAAGCCTGCCGTTCTGCAAACAAAAAGTAAAACAGTGGCTGTTCTTGCAACACCTGCGACATTTCGTGGAAAGTTGATTAAAGATGTGATGCATCGTTTTGCTGAGCCGGCAGGGGTCAATGTTCTGACTGTTACCAGTTTGGAATTAGTACCCTTTGTAGAAGCAGGTGCGCAGATGAGTGAGGCTTGTCTTAACACATTAACTGATGTTTTACAGCCAGTTGTAAATCAAGGTGCAGATTTTTTAGTGCTTGGATGTACACATTACCCCTTCCTAAAATCGGCAATTCAGTATATTTTTGGTCAGAAGCTGACATTAATTGACTCAGGTTTTGCAGTTGCACGACAAACAGCCCGAATTTTGATTAAAAATGAGTTATTATTTGATCAGAAACGAGAAAATTGTTTGCGTATAGAATGTTATGTCAGTGGCAATAATGCGAAAAATTTAAAACCGGTTGTGGCGCGCCTGATTCAAGATGATATTTCTTGGAACATTGCCAACATCGGACTTATAAGTTCAGAAGACTAAATCAGTCATTTTGGACAACGTTAAATGAAAAAATTAGTTTTTTATTGGGGTAGTCATGTCGCATTTTCCAGCTAAGATCAATTCGATGCTGAGTGCGTTATGCAGCGGGAGAGGATCACTAATGCTCGATAAGCGTTATCAAGTATTCATTTCCACATCTGGTAGCGAAATGCAGCCAGAACGGATTATTTTGGCTCAGACGCTTGTGGGAATGGGGTTTTTCTCATGGGGGCTAGAACAACGCACACCATTGAGCACTGCTTTTGCACGTCGTCAAATTGACGATTGTGACTATGTGATGATTTTATTGGGCAGTCAATACGGTGAGCAGTCTGTGTCTGGTGTGGGCTATATGCACCTTGAATACATCTATGCGGTGACCAAGCAAAAACCTGTCATTGTGTTTATGCATGATGATCCAAATTCACGTGATGATGCGTTACATGATGCTAAACCTGAACTTCGTGAAAAATTTAAAGAATTTAGAAAACTATTACAAAATGAAGTTGATCAAGTTTTTACATATCGTAGTTTGCGTGATTTAGAAATGGCAGTTCGATTGAACATGCCACAAATGCTAGAACGCTATCCTGTTACAGGTTGGGTGCGACCACAGAATACTCAAGCTTTACATGATGAAATTGATCGTTTAAAAGCCCAGTTAGTTCAACTCGAAACAGAGTCTGGAAAACGCGAAGTTGATCCGTTCTTATCTTTACCAAAAGTGTCGATGCATGAACTATTTTCATTTGAATACCGCATGCACGCTTATCAAGATGGTAATTTCAAAGAATTAAAAGTACAGAAGAAAATGACGTGGGCGCAGCTCTTGTCGATTTTAGGCGCAACCTTTGTTAATCCAACCCCTGAAGAATTCTTCTCTAAACGAATGAATGAGTTTTTGAATGAAACAGGTTTGGATGATGCACGTATTGAGATGCCACGTGCTCATGCGGTTGCGCGGGCACAAGTGAATATTCGTGCTTTACACAGCATTAAAAGCCAGATGCGGCAGAATGACTGGATTGTACCCAATGGCCGAGATGATCGTCAGCGGATGTTGTGGCAAGTGACCAGTAAAGGTCAAAAATTGTTAGAAAGTAATTTGCTTGATAATGATCGAGTTTTTCAATTTAAATCTGCATATTAATCTATTTTATTAAATGGATTAAAAGCTGCTACATTAGCGTCATTCAAATTGATGGAAAAAGCGTAATGTTGCCTGTCGAGAAAGCTAAAGTCACCATTATTCTGGCGAATCTAGGTACGCCTGATGCGCCAACTGTGCCCGCAGTGCGTCGGTTTCTGCAACAGTTTTTGTCAGATCAGCGGGTGATTGAAATCCCGAAACCGATTTGGCAAATCATTCTACGTTTGTTTATTTTGCCATTTCGCCCTAAACGTGTTGCACATGCTTATGACATGGTTTGGGGTAATGATTCGCCCATGCGTGAAATTTTATTTGAGCAAGTCGCCGCAGTAAAACAGCATCTCACAGCAAAATATCCAGAATTTGAACTGAATGTGATTCCTGCAATGACTTATGGTAATCCAGGGATTTCTGCCGCTTTAGCGCAATTGGCTGAGCAGCCTCAAGACCACATTCTATTATTTCCGTTGTTTCCACAGTATTCAGCAACATCTACGGCACCTTTATACGATGCGATTGCTAAATGGATTCCACAGCAGCGTAATTTACCGGGTCTGAGCATTATTCGTGACTATTACCAGCATCCTGTGTTTATACAGGCCTTGGCGCAAAGTGTGCGTGATTATCAAGCTAAACATGGTGTGCCAGATAAATTATTGATGTCATTCCACGGTATTCCACAGCCTTATGCCGATAAAGGTGATCCCTATGCAGATCGTTGCCGTGTGACTGGGCATTTGGTTGCAAAAGCCTTGGGTTTAACTGCTGAACAGTATGAAATTAGTTTCCAATCGCGTTTTGGTAAGCAAGAGTGGGTGAAGCCTTATACTGATGCCACCTTGGAAGCGTGGGGCAAACAAGGCGTGAAATCGGTACAGGTTATGAGCCCTGCATTTTCAGCGGATTGTTTGGAAACGCTAGAAGAGTTGGCGCTGCAAAATGCTGAAACTTTCCAAGCTGCAGGCGGTGGTGAATATGGCTATATTCCCGCATTAAACGCGCGGGATGATCATGTCGCATTGCTCAATTTATTACTTCAAGCTAATCTTGATGCCTTAAAGCAAACATTAGCCCATTCATCGCCTTGAGGTTTTCGCCCTATGTTGCAAGTTAAAATCGTGCCCGTTACGGCATTTCAACAAAACTGTTCCATTGTTTGGGACTCTGAGTCGAAAGAAGCGGTCTTGATTGATGCAGGGGGAGAGCCGGAAAAATTAAAAGCCGAAGTTGAAGCGCTCGGTTTAACGGTCAAAGCCTTGTGGTTAACGCATGGCCATTTAGATCATGCGGGTGCGGTTGGGGCATTAACCCAAGCATGGAATGTTCCGGTGATTGGCCCACACAAAGAAGATGCATTTTGGTTGGACATGATTCAGGAAGTTTCTGCGAAATATGGTTTCCCGATCCCTGAAAATGTCAATGTGACCCAATGGTTGGAAGGCGGCGAAACCTTGAAGCTGGGTGCAGAAGAGTTTGAAGTTCGTTTTGCACCGGGGCATACACCGGGTCATGTCATGTTCTATAACGCTAAATATGGGGTGTTATGGACGGGTGATGTGTTGTTTAAAGGCTCGATAGGCCGGACAGATTTCCCACGCGGTAACCATCAACAATTACTCGAATCTATTCAGCGTGAATGTTTTAGCTTGCCGGATGACACCCAGTTTATTTCAGGGCACGGTCCAATGAGTACCATTGGTTATGAAAAACAACATAACCCTTTCGTTGCTGGTAAAGCGGGTTAAGCAACAAGATTGAGAAAGCCAATAAAAAAAAGGAATCCACACGGATTCCTTTTTTATTTACCTAAATAACAGGTTTATGAACTTGAGTCCTTAGAATTGATCTTCTTCACGGCCACCATCAGCTTGAGGTGCATCTTGTGTCGGCAGACGATATTCATCATTGGCCCATGCACCGAGATCAATCAATTTACAACGATCTGAGCAAAACGGGCGATATTCATTATTTTCCCAAGTCGTCAATGCGCCGCAGCGTGGACAATTCATGGTGGTGGGCATGCTTAACTCCAGCAAAAACGGATGATTCAATTAGGCAAATACAGTCGCAGTTGTTAGACTTATGCCGTTCTGTTTAGTTTGATCTGTTTATGCCTATTCGTCAATTTCAAGCGCAGCGTATGCGAGCTCCCCGTGATTTTCAGCCGATTGATTCCACACCGATTTGTGTGGAAATTGGGGCTGGTAAAGGTAAACACGCATTATTATTTTCAGCCAATCACCCTGAATTTCAATTGATTGCTGTTGAGCGGACACGTGAAAAATTTGTGGCAATGCAAAAGCAGCATCAACTTGAAGGGCAAATCAATTTAACTCCAATTCATGCAGATGCGATTCCTTGGGTAGTACATGCCTTACATCCTGCGCAAGTACAGCAATTCTTTATTTTGTACCCAAACCCTGAACCGCATAATCCTGCACAGCGCTGGTTGAATATGCCGTTTTTTGAATTCCTATTGTCGCGCTTGCAGCCGGGTGGTCAGATTACCTTGGCCAGTAATATTCCTGAATATATTGAGGAAGCGCAGCAGCAGTTGATCAGTGTTTGGAAGCTACCTTTTGTCAAAGAACGCATTGCAGAGACTTCAGCACGTACACACTTTGAGATTAAATATCTAGAACGTGGTGAACTCTGTCAGCAGTTAATCATTACCAAGCCTGTAGATTACACCACACGTTTTGATGATTTTCAGCCTTTACAGGGACAAAATCCTGTCAAAGAACAGGCGGAATAATTGGGCATGACTCAGCGTATTGCAATCATTGGGGCAGGTCCTGCGGGATTGATGGCTGCGGAAGTGCTTAGCCAATTTGACTATGACATTCATGTTTATGAGCAAAAACCATCGGCAGCCCGTAAATTTTTAATGGCGGGCAAGACGGGGCTGAATATTTCGCATGCAGAACCCGTTGAACAATTTGTGCAGCGCTATGATCAAGTGGAATGGCTGAGTCCATGGGTTAAGCAGTGGGATGCAGCATGGATTCAACAATGGATGAAGGGGTTGGGCATTGAAACCTATATTGGTTCATCGGGTCGGGTCTTTCCTATTGAAATGAAAGCTGCGCCTTTGCTGCGTGCCTGGTTAAAACGTCTTAGTCTAGACGGGGTACAGTTTTATTATCGACATCAAGTTTTGGACTTACAGTCCAATCAGCTAAAGATTCAAAACCTTGTTGATGAATCAAGTCAAGTACTTGGTTTTGATGCAATTATTATGGCATGTGGCGCAGTGTCTTGGTCACGTTTAGGCAGTGATGGCGCATGGCAAAAATGGCTGCAGCCTGAGTGTATTGAAGCTTTTCAGGCCAGTAATGCCGGTGTGGAACGCGTTTGGTCGAAGTTCATGCAGCCCGTGTTTGGACAGCCTTTAAAGCGGGTCAATGCATGGGTCGAGCAAGCCGAGCCGACCCAAGGTGATATCATCATTTCACACTATGGACTGGAAAGTGGATTGATCTACAAACAAGGTCGAGCACTGCGTCAACAAGTGAACTCTGCTCAGCCCATGCAGCTGACTTTGGACTTATTGCCAGATCAAAGTGTTGAGCAATTGGCTAAGAAATTACAGCCTTCGAAAAAGCAATCTTTAACCAATGTTTGGCGTAAAGCCGGTTTAGATGTGGCGAAAGCTGCACTGGTCCGTGAACTGGTGGATAAATCTTTGTGGCATGAACCTGCCTTACTTGCTGCGAAAATTAAACACTTAGATATTCAACTTGATGGATTTCGCCCGATAGATGAGGCGATTAGCTGCGCGGGCGGTGTGAAGCGTTCAGTCCTAAATGATGGCTTACAATTGAAGAGCAATCCTGCAGTATTTGTCTGCGGAGAAATGTTGGATTGGGATGCGCCTACAGGAGGCTATTTGCTAACAGCATGCCTTGCAACCGGTCGAGCAGCGGGTGAAGGGGTTCAAAACTATCTGGTTTCTTTGCAGAGCTAAGCGCTTCAAATTGTCACAATCTTGCTGAGGAGTTATGATATTTTGAGATGAAATTCTTCTAAGAAAGACCACTATGCGCGTACAAGAACAATATACCGGAAGCTGCTTGTGTGGAGCGGTCTGCTATGAAATTAATGGTCCGATCGGTGAGATCGTGCAATGTCATTGTTCTCGGTGCAGAAAAGCCAATGGTACGGCATTTGCGACCAATGCTCCAATAGCCAAAGCAGATTTCAAAATTGTGTCGGGTGAACAGGTATTGAAAAAGTTTCAATCTTCACCAACCACACAGCGTTGTTTTTGTGGGGAATGTGGTTCACCAATTATGAGTATTAAAACCGATACCCCGGATTACTATCGCTTACGTATAGGAACACTGAATACACCTATACAGCAAGTACCAGTCTGCCATATATTCGTCAGCTCAAAAGCAGAATGGGAAAGCATTCATGATGATTTACCGCAATATGCAGAGCGTCCTTAATTTTTTGCGTTGTATTTCTAAATAAAAAAGGGTTCACGTGGAACCCTTTTTGTTTAAGTCATTTTTCGACTTTTAATTTATTGAGCTTGAGCAGGATGTTTAAGCTCGGGATATTGTTCCTGCCAATGACCTAATTGTTCTTGTGCATGAATAAACTGACCGAGACCTTTGACACTATCACTAGGATTTTTTAACTCACCATCGGCTGCTTGATTTTTCTCACGATAAATTTGTGATTGATTGTCCCAGTACTGGTACATCAAGCCTTGAATGTAACGGCCTTGTTCAGTTTTCATTTCGAGTTCTTTGAGCATATTTAATGCCGACTGGATGTTGTCACGCTTACGCTGTGTAGAAAATTCATCGGTGAGTTTGCCTTCCTCACGCAGTTTCATCAGCTCATCTTCCATCTCATCGCTAATTTGACTAAAGCTCTCGTCATATTGCGTCAGAAGCGTTAAGTCGTGTAGATCATCTGGGGTCTTGGCAAAGTTTTTAATAGGATCACTACTCAGCTCTTTCATGATTTGATCATCGGAACTGATTTCACTATTTTGTTCCACCGTTTTTGATGATTTTTCACATGCAGTGAGTCCTAAGACTGTACCCATGAGGAAGATGACACTAAGTTTTTTTAAAGAGATTGGCAAGAGCATAATCGTGTCCTAATGTGTTTTTCTAAAGATATAGACATGCGTGATATACGGAAAATCAATGAAATCCTGTGCAGTCTTTTGGGTTGATTCAGCCACGATATTTTCAAATTGTTGTTTCAGTTTTTGTTGTTCATCCGTGCTTAACGCTGCAATAAAACTGGTGGACAATAATCGTTTGGAAACCACGTGTTCCACTGTACCATGATGCAATTGTTGAAAGGTCGTTTCGGCAATTAATTTAAATGTTTGCTGCTGTTCAAACACTTTTTGCCATTGCCCACTATGATAACGTGGTGTGTCACCTTCGAGTTCACTCAAGACATCAGCGAGTTGTTTGACCCAATTGACTTGAATATCACGCTGGTTCCAAATCAAAACAAGATCACCATTCGGAACTAAGATACGACTGATTTCATTGAGGGTTTCAGGGGTGGCAAACCAATGAAATGATTGGGCACAAAATACCGCTGCTACAGAATGATCATGCAGTGGAATCTGATCACTTTGGGCGGCTAAAGTTGCAATATGCGGATGTTTTTTCTGCAATTGTTGCAGCATTTCATGCACAGGTTCGATCGCGGTGATATTTTCACTGAGTGGGCGAATATACTCGAGAAATTTGCCTGTACCTGAGCCTAAGTCCACCAGATGGGCTTGAGGGGCTAAAGCTAAATGTTGTTGTAGCCACGCACTGATTTCAATCGGGTAGTCAGGGCGGGCTTGTTGATAGAGTTCAGCTGCTGAGCTGAAGCCTTGTTGTGCGGCAGGATGTATTGAATGTGTCATATTCTGCACTTTTTAATCTGTATGGCCTCTATAAAATAGCATATTCGGAACAAGATAAACTTTGAATGCAACAAGGAAGGAAAAGTGTGACGCAACAAGGACTGGAGCAAAGTACAATGGAAAAGCACATCATTTTTGAAGATGATCAAATTCGTGTCATTTTTCAGCCTGGCAGTTCTCGTGAGCTTATTTTTTCCTTCGGTGATTTGATTACCCGTGCCAAGGGATTGAGCATCAATGCCGAGAAGTCTTTGCAAAAATATAATTTTAATGTGATCGGTGTGATGCCGAAACAAAAATCGTGGTTTCCAGCATCGTCAATGCAACCGATGTATCAAGCCATCAAGCCGATCCTAGAGCAATTTGAGCTGCGAATTGCCTATGGTGGTTCCATGGGTGGCTATGCAGCCATTAAGTATGCCAATTTATTAGGATTCCAGCGCGTGGTGAGTATGGTGCCACAGTTCTCCATAGACCCTGAAGACATTGTCGATACACGCTATGGCATGTTCTTTCAACCTAATCTGCATGCCAATATGCGAGTACTTGCTGAAGATGTATCGACTACACGCGAATATATCGTGGTGTATGATCCTTATTGTCCAGAAGATCGCGCTCACTTTGAAAAACTACAGGCTTTAATTCCGCATGTGCATGTGTTGCATCTGCCGTTTACAGGGCATGATGCCATTGCGGTATTGGCGAGTTCAGAACTGTTAAATGATTTCTTGAGACATCCATTTGATGCGCCGTATTTTTATCAAAAAATGCGTCGGGTTAAGAAAAACAGTAAATTCTACTATCGAAAAGTCATCGAAAATTTACTGACACGTCATCGTGATGCCTTGGGTGAAATTTTAAAAAGCAATTCGTTTCAGCTTGACCCTCAGTTTTTTGATGCCAAACAAAAACAAACCTTATTACGGGTATTGTTTAATAACAAACAAGTCAGTGAGCAAGATCTGCAAAAGTTGGGGATCACGACCTTTTTGCCACAGGAAAATCGTAGCCTACTACTCGACCAGTTTGAACATGGTTTAGTGTTTAATGTGATTAGCCAAAAAATTGAAAGCTATGCAGCCGGTGTGATTGCGCTGAACCATAAGTTTTTGATTCCTTTACAGCCAAAAGGCACAGGTCTAGTTTACGTCCAAGTCCAAGATGAGCGTTACATGGTGGTGATGAATGACCGTCAGGTAATGAAATTGGTCTTAGCTCAAGATGAACTGGCGGCAGGTATGCATCCGATTTTAATGCAAAAATATGTGGGCTATTACACACTGAACTATAAAGAATTGCGTTTGAGTAGCGATGAATTTGGTCAAGTCTTCTTTGTGGAAAATGCCGATGCATCTTGCCAGTTTGTGGTGCAACCCGAACAAATTTAAGCTCGACATTGGGTTGAAAATCCAAAGCTTGCTAATTTGTAGGAAGAGATTATGATGAGAGAAAGGTAGTATAAAAAACAATCATACTACCCAAAACATCATAAGGAATATGAGGGTTATCAGTATGCATTCAACACAGATGCTTGCTGTATTATTCATCTTAGTGCTGACCATGGGTTCAGCCTATGCACAGGGGGTTAGTTCAAGCATACTGATTTTTAGCAGCAGTATGTTGTTACTTACGATACTGACCATTTATGTCATACTCAAAATTCGAAATTCACTGCAACATCATCTCGATAAACCCGCGAAATAGCGGGTTTTTTTATATGCTGTTCGATTGCACTTTGGTGCATCACAGGTTTTAATCATTCACAATCAAATCTTTATAATCGGCCAGAAGGGAAGCAGCCATGAAAGCGGTATTTCTAGATTATCAGTCTCTAGATAAACAGGACTTAGATTTTAGCGGACTAGAAGCACAGTTTGATGAATTGACACTCTATCCCGCAACAACGGCTGCAGAGGTTGCTCAGCGCATACAAGGGGCTGATGTGATTATCAGCAATAAAGTACACATCAATGCTGAGCACATGCAGCTCAATCCGCAATTAAAACTGATCTTAATTTCTGCCACTGGCACCAATAATGTTGACCTTGTACACGCACAGCAACAAGGCATCGTGGTGTGTAATTGCCAAGCTTATGGCACCGCTGCAGTCGCACAGCATACCTTGATGTTAATGTTGAACTTGGCGACATCATTTCGACAGTATGATCGGGCAGTCCAACAGGGGGATTGGCAAAAAGCAGATCAGTTCTGCTTACTAGATTTTCCAATTATTGAGCTGGCTGGTAAGACTTTGGGTATTGTTGGCTATGGCGAATTGGGGCAAGCCGTGGCACATTTAGCTAAAGCTTTTGGCATGAAAATTATGATTGGTGCGCTACCGAATCGACCTATGTTGGCTGAGCGTGTGGCATTTTCTGAGATGCTAGCGCAGGTCGATTTTCTGAGTTTGCATTGTCCTTTAACTGATGAAACCCGTGATTTACTCAATCATGAAAGCTTGGCTCAAATGAAAGCATCGGCCTTTGTGATCAATTGCGCACGAGGTGGTGTTGTCAATGAATCGGCATTAGCCGAGGCATTAAAATTAGGGACGATCGCAGGCGCAGCAACCGATGTCTTGACGGTTGAGCCACCTAAGCAGGGTAATGTGCTGCTCGACCCGAGTATTCCAAATTTAATCATTACCCCACATAGTGCATGGGGAAGCGTCGATGCGCGACAACGCATTGTGCAGCAATTGGTGGAAAATGTAGAAGCCTTTAAAGCGGGGATAGTCATTCGACAGGTGAATTAAAATCGTGTTTAAGGAAAATTATTTATTCCAGAACCCTGATTTTGAAGTTGATAAATTCATGCCGACCTTACAAGTTGTGCTGGTTTCGGTATTTTTTATTGCGCATTTTATCTTAGCGCTTATTGATTTTTTAAATCGCTATTGGTATTGGGGACTATGGCTGGTTGTGGTACCTATTATTGTGGGACAGGTCTATTTTTCCGTCTTTGGAGAGGTTGCGCATATTGATCGTTTATCAGTCTGGGTTGACTATCCATTTTGCCTGTTGATGCTTATTCAAATCTGTACTGCATCGTTTGTACGTTGGCGATATCTCAAGCCTAATGCTTAATGCTTAATGCTTAATGCTTAATGCTTAATTTAATAGTTAAATTTCAGCATTTTTTCAAAAATTTAGCATTGAAATGATTTTTGATCCGCTCAAATTCAAGTTCAGTCTTGATACTGTTTGGCATCATGATTCGTAAATAACTTTTTTCGAGTTTAAAAGGCTCTTTGGTATTGGGTACAGGATTAAAGCCACCATTTGGGTAGATCAAATTTGTCTCATAAGCACGTAAAATCTGATCATTGTGAAAATAATAACTTGTTAGGGATTGATTGGATTCTCCAAAAACATAGAGGTTTATTTTGCATTGATCATCGAGTTGATACAGTGTCGCTTCATTGCCTTCAGTCGATTTGTATTCTTCGTCATCTAGCATCTCTAAGGTTTGTAATAATTTACCTTCGGCATCATGATTATATTGGTATGAATCGTACAATTGGGGAAAAATAGTTTGCAACTGTGGATAACTTTTCAACAATTGTGGAAAACGTTGTAAGCCAATCACAGAGCCAACACAGAGCAGAATGCCAAGCAAGATACCAAATAAAATTCGCATTTTTTTCTCATTAATTCATTGTTTTTATAGGCATAGGCCAAAGACCAAAAGTATTTAATTTTGGTTTTAAAAAAGCCCAACCAAAGTTGAGCTTTTAAATGTAGTGTTAAATTATAAATCAGTCACTGGATACGTCGTAGACGTT
The DNA here is from genome assembly GCF_023499985.1 of Acinetobacter amyesii. Taxonomy (NCBI): domain Bacteria; kingdom Pseudomonadati; phylum Pseudomonadota; class Gammaproteobacteria; order Moraxellales; family Moraxellaceae; genus Acinetobacter; species Acinetobacter amyesii. Next base: position 17,603 of record NZ_JAMCOU010000031.1, read on the forward strand.
GAACTCGATGGATAACTACTTTGTGGATATTGATTGTTATTTTGCCCCGCATTATTGCTTGGAGCCGTATTGATTGTATTGCCTGAAGACGGTTCACTCAACGACTGTTGGCTAATGGGCGCAGGTTGGCTAGTTTTACCTGTAATATTTTCACGGGTTTGTTTCAATTTTTCATTGACGTTTTGAGTGGCTTGCTGTGCGCCCTGATCAACCTGTTGCACTGTATTTTGAGTAGCAGTTTTCGTATTGTCCCAAGCTTGGTCAACCGAAGGCTTAATTTTAGAAATTCCGCGTTCAGTCATTTCACCAATATTTTTAGCAGCACCGACCACGCCTTCTTGGGCTTTATAGGCCCACACATGCAATAAATTTGGATTATCACCATAAGGGCTCACAGGTTTTTTCGCTTGTTGCTCAGTACTTTGCGCTGCTGCGTTTTCTTGTGCCCAAAGCATGGGTGTCGTGAATATTAAGCTTAGGCATAACGTTGCTTTTAATGAAATCTTCACAGCTTCACCTCTGAATTTTATAGATTTTCTATCTGATGAATGGATTTAACGCATTATAGGAAAAATTGCAGCGAAAAAAACTTGCCGTAGCAAAATCAATACAGCAAATGACAGCTTTGTACACGTTTGTATTTGGCTTAAGGCAAAAAAAGGCCCACCGAAGGGTGAGCCAACTCTCTGGAGGAGAGGGTATAAAAGCCAGTTTATTTATTTGTGAGCACCTAAGCTGGCTTCATGTGAGCTATGGACTTCAGCTTGTGCGACAGGCGTTTGCAACTGTACATTGCTACTGCCACTCACATTGGCTTCTTGACCTTTTTGGAAATTCGCTTTGGTTTGTTGCCATTTTTCACTGGCAAATTGGCGACCTTCCTGAGCTTTTTCACCTAAATAGCTCTTGGTTTGATCAACTTTGTTGTCGACATTGCTTTTACGTTCATCGAGTTTTGCTTTGTCTTTTGCAGCTTTTTCGTCGAGCTGTGCTTTGCGCTCATCAAGCTTAGCTTTATTTTGCTCAGCCTTGGCATCGATCTTGGCTTTCGCTGCGTCTGACTTTTCATCTTTAGACTGTTTTAGGTCAGCCCATTTATTTTTAGCATCTTGCTTTTTGTCTGCACTGAATTCTTTGGTGTCTTGCCATTTTTCTTGGGTGAAGGTTTTGGTCTTATCGACGCCTTTCTCAATTTTGTCACCGGCTGCATGCGCAGACTGATTAATGTCTTGTTTTAGATTTTGCAGTACAGACGGTTGCTGTGTTTCAACTTTCGCATTGGCTTCTACTGCGGTGTTCGCAAATAGTGGGGTGGTTGTGAATAATGCTGCGGTGATCAGTGTTGTTTTAAATAAAGGTTTCATCTTTGCATTTGTCCTCTTTTATTGAACGCTGCTGTTGCACTCAGCATTTGCGCTTTTGGAGCAGAGGACATCTTAAGAGTAAAAAAAAGCAAAAAGTGATTTTGTGCGATAAGTCACACAATGCGATAACAGCTCAGATACGCGGAAGTTTGAAGTGTGGAAACTTGGTTAAGTTAATGTATTATTGTAATTTTATGAAAATACAGTGGCTTATATGTGTTTTGCGCGTTGCTGTGGTGTGGTGCTAGTTACGATTTTCATGATTAAAAATTATGGGTTTGAACGAATTATTGTGCAAGATTCAAGGAAAAATGAAACCATACCTCCATTTTGGAGATATGGTTTTTATTATTTATTCACATTGTGTAAGCGCATCTTTTGCAAAATGACCGCGTAATGCAAGGAAGTTTTTCTGTACATCCGCTGCATTTAAATCAAAATTGTGCGCTGAACTTGTACCATCTTTAGCAAAGGTTGCTGTACCACCTGAAATTAGGGTTAAGCCTTTAAATGACCATTGTTCAACCGATTTTGCTTCTTCTAAATTGCCTGTAAATTCAATCACGCATTTATCTACAAATTTAGTCAGTTTTGCTTTGTTATCCTTGGTATCTGGGTAGACATCAATGTTTTGAACTTCTTGTAATACACCTGTTTCAAGTTGTGGAATCGTTGGTGCAGATGTACATGCAGAAAGTGTTATACCCGCAAGACCAGTCAAAAGGAATGCTTTCAATTTCATAAGGTTCATTCTTGTTGAGTGTTGTTTAGTCGAGTATAGGGAAATGGAAGTGAGTTGGCTAGATGGGCTATCTATTCCAATCGTGTTTTCGAATACGGCCCGTTTGGTAATAAATTGAGACTAATTCGATAAAGTTTTTAAAATCTGAATTTTCACTTAATATGCGATTTATAGACTGCCAATCTACTTCTTGTCTTCGTCGAGCAGGAAGAAAAATTTCACTTTCAGTTGGATTTTCAGGAATTAAAATGATTACACCAATTCCGTGAAGTGCAGAAAGCATGCGAAGTTCCTCTTCGACTTCATTTGTAGAAATTGCAGTTGCTACCAAATAACCTTCATTTGCCCAACTAGAATTACTGACGGCTTGGAAAAAACTACTTCTAACATTTGAGCTATTTAGCTCTTTTTTAACTTCAAAAGACCATAATTTTACATTTTGCCCTGAGCTATTTTTTACGCAAGTCTTTATAAGATCATGCCAATGGTCATCTAGTGCTTGCATTGCAACAATATCAGGGTGTAACCATTGATTACCATTTTGCCCTCGAGAGTTCTTAGAGCGTTTTTCATCTATTCTAAGACAATATAAATCAAGTTCAGAATTTAAAAACTCTATTAAAATAGGGTAGAGATCATGTTCAGATAGTCGATCATCTTTAATTGGTAATTCTTTTTCAATATCTATAGCATGCGAATCCATCACATTATTAAGCTGGAGCTGTGATTCATAGACTTCAGAGGGGTTAAACCAAAAAACTCTAGGTCTTGGTTGATCCCGTATATGGATATTTGGTGAAATTTTTTGAATATTAGTTTTTGCTGTACTGCTAATTTCACGGACGATTTGTTGAATAAAATCAGCTTCTGAATAAAATCTATCATTAGATCGTTTTACTTCATAATCTTCTGGATATATTTTTATAATAGCTTCTGCTATTTCACGAGAATTAAATTTTTGATTTGGGTGTGCTTTTAAAAATTCTGCGACTTTTTGTGGTTGTGATAACTTCATTATATTTTCAAAAATAAATACCCCACTAATTTATAACGAGGTTTTATTTGTTTTACAAGCAATTAAGTCTTACATGCTGCAATATCGAAATATCATAAAAAAGTCATGACCTTGAACCACTCAATATTTTCATCAAATCTTCGGCAAAAAGAACAACAACACTAGTCCACCTAATACGCCACCCATAATCAGCCAATCTTTTTTACGAATATCTGCAACACGAATTATTGAAAAATACAGACTGCTAAAAAATAGAAAAACAAAGACAAATAGCACGAGGGGATTATTGAATATAAATTTAGTACTGCCAAATAAAACGAAAATGGTTGTGCTCGACAACCAATACACCAAACTTAAAACAAATTTTGAAAGCGTTAAGTAACGCACAGTGCGGTCTAATCTTGGTAAACTGACCGCAACGATGATGATTCCAATAAATCCACCCAAAACAGAAATAATCAAAAAGAATAAAGCACCCATATCTGGCTTGTTTGGAATGTATGGATGAAACTTCCAAAGGTAGAAGCTGCATGCCATCAATACTGCATGTAATATAAAAAGATAGAGATCTGGGCGGTAAGGATGATTGACTGTAATACTTTTCATATATTGTTCTTATCAAAAAATCCCGCTATTTCTAACAGGATTCTACCTAGATTTCAAACGGCATAAAAAAACCCGCTCTAAAGCGGGTTTTTAATGAATACTTAAACTTAGTGCTGTAACACTGAAATATCAGCCACTTTCGTAAACAAGTCACGAAGCTGTGCAAGCATACGTAAACGGTTTGCTTTTAGGTCAGCATCATCGGCCATCACCATCACACCGTCAAAGAACGCATCGACTGGCGCACGAAGTGCAGCAAGTGCAGAAAGGGCAGCGGTGTAGTCCTTCGCAGCAAATAATGGCTCAACTACAGGTGTGATTTTTGCAAGTTCAGCGAACAATGCTTTTTCAGCATCTTCAACCAAGTTCGCTTCAACCACAGCGCCTTCAGGTGCAGCTTCTTTCGCAAGAATGTTCGCAACACGCTTGTTGGCAGCAGCAAGTGCAGCAGCTTCAGGCAAGTCACGGAAATGATTTACCGCATTTACACGCTTATCAAAATCAAGTGGAGATTTTGGAGACAACGCTTGAACTGCTTGAATCACATCAACTGCTACGCCTTGGTCTTCATATTTCGCACGGTAACGACCTTCAAGGAATGCAACAGCATCCGCTAAAGTTTTATCGTGATCTTTCAATACATCGCCATAAGCAGCAAGTGCAAGTTTGATTAGATCTTCAATCGAAACATCTAAATCATTTTCAGTCACAAGACGCAAGATACCAATGGCAGAACGACGTAATGCAAACGGGTCTTTAGAACCTGTAGGCGCTTGACCAATACCAAAAATACCTGTCAATGTATCTAAACGGTCAGCAAGCGCAAGCGTTGTACCGGTCTTGGTTTTTGGTAAAACGTCACCTGCAAATTTAGGTAAGTATTGTTCACCTAAAGATTCAGCGACTTCATCATTTTCGCCTTCAATACGTGCGTAGTAAGTACCCGCAATACCTTGAAGCTCAGGGAATTCACCCACCAACTCAGAGGTTAAGTCGCATTTTGCAAGGAGTGCAGCTTTCTCAGCATCTGCTGGGTTTGCACCAGTGATTGCAGAAAGTGCAACAGCCAAAGTCGCGATACGTTCAGACTTGTTCCATAGGGTGCCAAGTTCAGCTTGGAACACCATGTTTGCAAGTTTCTCTTTACGAGATGCAAGCGGTTGCTTTTGGTCTTGTAAGAAGAAGAATTCAGCATCTGACAAACGTGGACGAACGACTTTTTCGTTACCTTCAATAATTTGAGACGGATCTTTCGACTCAATGTTTGACACGGTAATGAAGTAAGGTTGAAGCTTATTGTCGGCATTTACTAAGCAGAAGTACTTTTGGTTGTCCTGCATCGTTGTAATCAACGCTTCTTGCGGCACAGCAAGGAAACGTTCTTCAAAGCTTGCACGAAGCGCAACTGGCCATTCAACCAATGCTGTTACTTCGTCACGTAAGTCCGCAGGGACAATCGCAATGGCATTTACTTCATCAGCCAAAGCTTTGACTTGTTGGTCGATGATGGCTTGGCGCTCTTCAAAGTTTGCAATCACTTTTGCAGTACGCAGGGCATCAAGATAAGCATCGGCATTTGCAAGTGTAATTGCTTCAGGAGCATGGAAACGGTGACCATAAGTCACGTTACCTGCTTGGTGATCCTGAATGGTTGCTTCAATTACATCACTGTCTTTCAACAAAACAACCCATTTTACAGGACGTACAAACTCAGTACGGCTTGCAGCAGAACGCATGCGTTTTGCGATAGGTAGGTTATCTAAAGCGTGTTGTAAAATTTGAGGAAGTAAAACATCAAGGCTTTGACCTTTTACATCTTTTAAGTAGCACACTTTTTCAACTTTACCTGCTTGGAAAGTTGAAACTTGATCAACCGTAATGCCTTGACCGCGCATAAAGCCTTCAAGTGCTTTAGTCGGTTTGCCATCGGCATCAAACGCTGCTTGCTTCGCAGGGCCGTCGAAACGTTTTTGAGTGTCGGCTTGCGCAGCATCGACATTCACAATTTTAAGTGCAAGGCGGCGTGGTGCTGCATATGCTTCGATTGAATCGAATGCTAGACCTGCGTCTTTTAAGCCTTTTACCGTTTCTGCATGTAGCGCGTCACGTAATTTTTTTAAACTTTTTGGTGGAAGTTCTTCGCAGCCTAATTCGAACAATACTGTATGTTTAGACATTATTTGCTCTCCTTAGATTCTACTTTTGCTTCAGCTTCAACTTGTGCTTTTAACTGAGCTAATACTTCGTCACGTAAAGCAGGTTCTGCCATCGGGAAGCCAAGCTTCGCACGCGCAGCGACATAACTTTGGGCAATCGCACGAGCCAATGTACGTACACGTAAAATGTAACGTTGACGTTCAGTTACTGAAATTGCGCCACGTGCATCAAGCAAGTTAAAGCTATGCGATGCTTTAATTACTTGTTCATAGGCAGGCAGTGGAAGTTCAGCTTCCATTAAACGAGTCGCTTCAGCTTCATAGAAGTCGAATAATTCAAACATTTTTTCAACGTTGGCATATTCAAAGTTATAGGTCGATTGTTCAACTTCGTTTTGGTGGAACACGTCGCCATAAGTCACTGTACCAAACTGACCTTTAGTCCAAACCAAGTCGTAAACTGAGTCTACACCTTGGAGGTACATCGCTAGACGTTCTAGACCGTAAGTGATTTCGCCAGTTACAGGGTAGCATTCAACGCCACCGACTTGTTGGAAGTAAGTGAACTGAGTCACTTCCATACCGTTTAACCAAACTTCCCAACCTAAGCCCCATGCGCCAAGTGTTGGAGATTCCCAGTTGTCTTCCACGAAACGAATGTCGTGAACAAGGGTATCAATACCAATGGCTTTTAATGAATCTAAGTACAACTGTTGGATGTTGTCTGGGTTTGGCTTCAACACGACTTGGAACTGGTAGTAGTGTTGTAGACGATTCGGGTTCTCACCATAACGGCCATCTTTAGGACGACGAGAAGGCTGAACATAAGCCGCGTTCCAAGTTTCAGGGCCTAAAGCACGTAGGAAAGTTGCAGTGTGGAAAGTACCTGCACCCATTTCCATATCGTAAGGTTGTAACACTACACAACCTTGTTCAGCCCAGTAGTTTTGTAAGGCAAGAATTAAGCCTTGGAAGGTATCAATATGCGATATGGCGCGACTCATGGTCATCCACTTAAAATTAGATAAAAATTGTGCTCAATTATAAGGATTTTGGGGGTGTGTGGCAAAGGGTTAATCATTCTTGAATCAAGCTTTGATGTTTTAATGATGCGCAGAATTTTATATTTTCCTATTGTACAGAATAAAAACGAAGTTACTTGTGGCATAAAGTGGATGAATAAATTGAATGATGAGCGATAACAATGTTTAAGAAGTCTTTTATTGTGATAAGTATGGTGCTATCTGCCTGTAGTACGACGCCTGTAGCTTTGTATTCAGATTCATCACTTCACGCTTCAAAAATTGCGACTATTACAAATTCTTGCAACGCGGAATGTAAGAATTTGATTAAACAGCAGTTAGTGGTCAGCTCAAAGTATCAAATGAGCGAAGGTCTTTTGCTTGAGGTCAATGGTCAGCAGGGGACGCGAAAAGTCACACGAGGAATGGCTTTTGACTCACCTATTCACGGACGGTTTACCACCGCTGTAGAACAGGGAAAAACTGAGCTCGTCATTGATCATAATTCACAGCTAGTTATCGCTCGTCCAGCTCGATTCACTGTTGATTTATTGGGTGGGCATAATTATGTGATTGGACGTATTCGAGTTGAACGAATCCCTTCGGCTTATTATGAATGGTTTCCTATTGTGTATGATGAAACAGCTCAGAAAATTATTTATGGCAGTGAAGATTTAATTGATCAAGATGAATAAGCTGACCGCCTAAATGTTCCTTTGTTTTAGTGAGTACAGATGTGAGCGCTGATAGATTTTTTATTTTAATTATCAGTAACATATAATGAGAATTTTAGGCTCATTTCTTGGGATAAAACTACGCAAGTAAGCGGCGTATACATCATTCAAAAGAATCAAAAGTAAAATTTATAAGATAAAGATGTAAGTTGAATGCATCTTATTGCTTGCATGGCTTTATAATTGCCACATCTCGCAAAACAACAAACAAGGTATCTCGTGTTTCACGCAAAATCAGCTTGGCTCAATACGCTTAAACCCAACTTTAAAGTTCTGCCTTTAAAAGACCGCATCCTGTGTGGGGTAGGTGCTTTGCTGGGCCTGAGTATTTCTTCGCTGATCAGTTGGCTGGCGCTAGGTGACTTAAATGCATGGTACATCGCACCGATGGGTGCATCATCTGTGCTGCTCTTTGCGGTACCTGCCAGCCCTTTGGCACAGCCATGGAATATGGTGGTTGGTAATAGTCTTGCGGCCTTGATTGGCGTGACGTGTGCGATGTTTATTCCTAATTTAACCGAAGCATTTAGTATCGCGGTTGCATTAGCGATTATCTTAATGATGACCACAGACTCATTGCATCCACCAAGTGGAGCCGTGGCGATTACAGCGGTATTGGGCGGAGAGGCAGTCCATGATTTAGGCTATGCCTTTCTTTTTTATCCAGTCCTTTTAAATTCGGTCCTCTTGATGGTGGTTGCTATCATTTATAACCGATTACTAGGCAAGCAGTATCCACAAAAAGCACAAGTCAATACTCGGACGACAGATCCAACACCGACACAAAAAGTGTCGATTCAGCCAGCGGATATTCAGCAAGTCTTAGAACAGCAAAGTCAGTTGCTTGATATTAGTGAATATGACTTACAAAAAATTATTTTAGAAGCACAGCAATTAGCCAGTCGTCGTGGCCTAAGCCAGTTTCATTGTCGTGACATCATGAGTCAGCAAGTGATTACCCTGCGTGCAGAAGATGATATTCAGTCAGCATTGGAAAAGTTTAAACAAGTCAATTTGATGAGTTTGCCTGTGGTGAGTGATTTGGATCGCTTGGTGGGAAATTTGGCTTTATATGATGTAGTGGAATGGTTTAAACGTGCCGCAGACCCCAAAGCCAGTTGGGAAAATCACGTTTATCAAATTATGAATCCCAAAGTGGTGACCGTGCAGCCTGATCAACCGATTGAAGACTTGGTACCATATTTTGTGGAAAGATCTTTTAATTATATTCCAGTCGTCGAACAAAAACGGTTGGTGGGAATGATTAGCCGTGCCGATATGATTGCCGCCTTATATCAACAGCTAAATCAGCAAACAAAATCTTAAGCCTTAAACTTTGATTTAAATTCATCAGACTTAAATATGGCTTTGCCAATATATAGGCAAAAAAAAGCTACGGAATCTTGGGGGAGAAACCGTAGCGACCAAACTGGGTCAAAGGATTTTAACGTCTGTCATCATTCACAGTACGAATAGGGTCTGAATAGCCATTGGTACGGAAAAAGTTATCTTGTGCTTTAGGCATGACTAACCATAAAACCAAGTACACCAAAATACCGGGAAAGGCTGCGCTTAAGCATGATACAAAGATAAAAATAATACGCAGTAAATTTGCGTTCCAACCAAAACGTTCAGCAATACCCCCCATCACACCAGCAATCATGTTAGAGCGGTTTGAGCGGTATAAACCAACATTGGCCATTCAGGTCTCCTTAAAAAAATAGAATAAATTTGAATATTTCCAAATTCATATTATAGAAATGGTGACAAGCTTTACGATTTAAAGGGTGCAGAAAAAAAATTAAGTAAAGTTATGTAATTTGAAGAATTAGTTTGATTAGTTTGCCTTTAAAATAGCTTGAGTATTAATTAAATATGAACGATAACAATGAGATATGATTAACATATATCGTAAATATATGTATAAAGCGTTGATTATTTGATTACAATATTAAGTCAGCAAGAACTGAAAAAACCAATGAATGATTGGTCTTGGCACATTATATGAAAACATCGGCTTCACCTTTTTTGATGAAATTTGCATATCTTTCAGTGTTTGCAGGAGTGTTCAGCCTCTCTTTTATTGGTTGTAGTCCAACGCCTCAACCCGCAGCGGATAAGGGTGAAATTTCGGCATCAACTGTCGCATCGGAAGTTCAAGCGAAGCAAGATCATGGAAAAAAATTAACCCAAGTGGCAGGGCAGGCGACATTGCCGAATGACGATGAAATAAAGTCAGCTCCTGTTCCTGAGCATGCCAAAATTTTTATTGGACGTTTTCATGCCAAAGTAAAATGCGATGACAGTTTTATTCCATGCCCAGAAGGCGATGCGGAGTTCATTCTTAACTTATTGCCAGATGGCACGGTACACCGCAGTATTATTCAAATTGGTAAAGTGTTTGCTGAAAAAACCAATACGCCAGGCATTAATGTGAAATACCGTAAGGATACGTGGAGTGTTAATAAAGCACATACCGAGCTGGTGGTTCATCGAAAAGAAGGCGTGAATTTCTATTATCATGTGATTAATGAAAATAAAATCACCATGGATTTAGACAAAATTCGTCAAGGTGAAGTCGACCGAAATCAGGAATTATTTTCTAAAGGCTATCCTCAGCCTCAACATGCCTATACCTTGGTGAAAGACCCAAATTAAATACTGCGAATGAAGTAAATAAAATTATAAATTGCGTTTGAGTGTCGGCGTGAAATTCGCAGACATTGGCTAATCGAATGCAACTAGCTTATAAAAAATTGAATTATTAATACGATATAGTTAAGACAAAACAGAATTGGTGGGTTGTGTGGGGTTCGAACCCACGACCAATAGATTAAGAGTCTACTGCTCTACCAACTGAGCTAACAACCCTGAGAAAATTTTAAAAGAGCATTTTAAAATTTTAGCAAGATAAACGAAGCGCGTAGTTTTGAATACTAGGGAATATTTGTTATCTAAAATTTTTCAGGTCAAATACTTCATCTAGCAAGACAAGAATGATACTTCGCAACATCGCTATAGCAAAATTTCGAGAATGGCGAATCAAAACCAATAATGGTGATGGTTTGTCTTGGTCGGAACCTGCAGGTTTCTTTTTCTTCAACTGCCGGAAGAAAGAAGCCCTAAGAAAGAATGGTGGGTCGTCCGCGACTCGAACGCGGGACCAATAGATTAAAAGTCTACTGCTCTACCAACTGAGCTAACGACCCTTAGGGGGTATGCACAAGATTGTAATCTAAAACTGGCATTTTAGAAAGATGGTGGGTCGTCCGCGACTCGAACGCGGGACCAATAGATTAAAAGTCTACTGCTCTACCAACTGAGCTAACGACCCATCTTGTGGTATCGAAGGAAATGGTGGGTCGTCCGCGACTCGAACGCGGGACCAATAGATTAAAAGTCTACTGCTCTACCAACTGAGCTAACGACCCATTTCGCTTGATGGTGCGTATTGTAGCAAGATCTGCTTCAAGCGCAAGTAAAAATTCATAAACTTGCTTGTGTTTGATTATAAATACAACAAAGTAGCTCATTTTAGCGGATATCTGTCGCTAAAATGAGCGCTATTTGCTTAAAAACGGTATTTATATGCCTGAATATTGGCATAAATTTCAGGAGTTAAATCACAGTAAGCAGTTGCATTTGGCAGCAATACCAATAAACGTTCATCAGTTTGCTTAGGATCAAAAGCTTGTTCTTTCAGCTTGTTTTTTTGGTATTTAAATGTGCCTGTGGTTTCGACTTTTTTCTGTACACGTAAAAATACTGGCACGGCATAAGCTGGTAAGCATTTTTTAAATTGCAGAACCATTTCACTACAATCTTGTTCGTTGAGTTCGGCACCATCGGTGAGCGTGATGGCAGCCATACCTGCACGGCCATTGGTATCTGGAATTTCTACGCCATAAACCACAGCTTCAGCAATTTTATCGTACTCACTCACCATGTTTTCAACTTCAGTGGTTGAAACGTTTTCACCTTTCCAGCGGAAAGTATCACCTAGACGGTCGACAAATTGTGCATGGCGGAAGCCAATGTCACGAACCAAGTCACCAGTGTTGAAGTATGAATCACCATGCTTAAATACATCTTTCATAATAACGGATTTGTTTTTTTCCGTGTCGGTATAGCCATCAAAAGGTGAGCGACGGGTAATTTTACCGATGAGTAAGCCGACTTCACCTTTTTTGACTTTAATGCAGCGACCTTTAGCATCATGTACAGCTTCATTTTTTTCTTTATCAAACTGAATAATCGCATAAGGCGTTGGTGAAAAACCAACGGTATTGTCGAAGTTAAACACATTACTAAAGCCGACGTTGCCTTCACTTGAAGCATAGAGTTCAAGGACTTCTTCGACCCCAAAGCGTTCTTTAAACTTATCCCAAATGTTTGGTCGCATGCCATTACCAATCATTTTTTTCACACGATGGCCTTTTTCAAGGTCTGAATGTGGAGCATCCATCAAATAGCGGCAAAGCTCGCCCACATAGCCAATGGCTGATGCATCAAATTTTTGTACATCTTTCCAAAACGATGAGGTTGAAAACTTGCGACGCAGGGCAAGGGTGGCGCTACCTGCAATCACCCCACACCAACAAACTACAGTGCCTGTAGCGTGATAGAGCGGTAAAGTTACGTACATCACATCATCTTTATTCAGATTAAGGACGTGACCATATGTTCCATAAGCCAAAGTCCAACGGCTGTTGGTGAAAATCACCGCTTTAGGTAAGCCTGTTGTCCCAGAAGTGTAGATATAAAATAGGCCGTCTTTGCCTTTTACACTTGCAGTGGTGGGTGTGTTGAATTTTGGAAATTCATCAATCGCTTCTGCAAGGTTTAAGAAGCCTTTCGGTGCTTGACCGGCATCTACACGAGTGGCTTGATCTGCGAACCAATGTAAACGATCTGCAGCTACACTGAGATCACCACGAATCTCTTCTACGGCTTGGCGGCATTCTTCGCCCACAATTACCGCAATTGGGTTCACTAAGTTGATGCTGTGTGTCAGGACTTTGCCGACTTGTGAGGTGTTTACCAAGGCACTGGTGACGCCAATTTTGGCTAAAGCCACGATGGTTGCAACGAGTTCAGATCGGTTTTCGATCATCACCGCAATCACATCACCTTTTTTTGCACCGAGTGCAAGGTAATAGTGACCAATTTGATTGGCCCATTCATTGAGTTCGTTATAGGTATATTTTTGCTCTTCAAAATAAAGCGCATAACCTTTAGGATTACGCTTTACGGCTTTTTCAAATGCAATTCCCAAGCCTGCGGAAGTATTTGGGGTACGTAAATAGGCTTGCTTTAGACCACTCAACAGGTTGGGTACTTTGCTAATGAACGCGGGAATTTTTGCTGCAACATCAGCAATCCCAATAAGGTCGTGTTGTGTAGTTTGGCTCATGTGAATCCTATTTATTTTTCGTAATCCGATACGGTCTATTTCTTTGCAATGAAATTTGCAGCAAATTCTACAATTGTCTTTTAATCGTTTCGATCTAGTGCAATCAACCTAATTTGACAAAAGTATCAAAAAAAAACCAGTCACCGAAATGACTGGATTTTTTTATTCACCTGCAAAATAGCAAATTACTGCTCAGTTGCGGTGTTTGCTTTTTTCGGTGGACGACCGCGAGGACGACGAGGGCGTGCAGGTTTTTCACCTTCAGCGGCCGAGTTTTCGTCTACAGGAACCTCAACTTTCTTTTCCGCTTCAACGGCTTGAGCTTTTTCTTCTACTGGTTTAGTAGGAGCTTCAGACACTTCTTCCGTCTTTTCAGGCTGCGCACTCACATCCAGTTCAGCTTGAACGGGTGTCAGTACTTCAGCTTGAACGGGTTCAGGTGCTTCAGTTTGACCTGCAACGTCGGATACATTGGCTTCAACTGTAGCAGCTTTAGCTTCTGCAACTACAGGCGCCTCAATAGCAGTGTCTGCGACAGGCGTAGCTTCCACCTCAGCATGTGCTTTTTTCGCTTGTTCAGCGGCAAGTTTAGCAAGGCGACGACGCTCACGTGGGTCATTAGCAACACGTTTATCTGACACAGGCTTTGGTGGTGTCAAATCCAACATTGGCGCTGGTTCAGCTTCAGGTGCAGCTTTTGTAACTTGAACATCACGAGTGACAGGCTTTTTCTCTACAGCTGCTTCAGCTGCAGGTGCAGTCAAAGTCGCGGCATATTCTTCCGTGAATTTTTGCAATGCACGGTTGAATGTTGGAATTAAGCCAAATTGCTCAATCAGTACTGAGCAGTCTTCACCGTATACATGCTTAATCAAGCTGCTTACAGTGTATTGACCCAGTGTCGGCACTTGAGATGGCGAAATTTTCGGAGCCTGTGCTTGTTGAGCGCGAGCTGCACGTTGTTCGCGGCGGCGTTGACGTGGGTCATTGCTTGCACGAGACGGTTTTTGCTGAGCATGCTGTGGTTTATGTCCTACTTCTTTTGTTTCAGTCGCAGGTTTTTCCACTTTTTCTGCTTCAACGACAGCGGCTTTTTGGACTACTGGGGTTTCTACAGGTTTTTCAACTGCTGGGGCAGTATTTAGCGCTACGATTTCGCTTTGAGCTTGATCAACATTTACTACAAGTGCTGTTGGTATCACGTCTTGACGTGGTGCATCAACAACTTCAACTTTAGGTTGACGTTGATTGCGGTTTTCAGATTGTTGCTCAGTTGCAACTTCCTGAGCAATCACTTGCTCGTTCAATACGCTTTGATCGCGGTGGCGATTTGGGCGATTTGGACGTTGTTGGTTGTTGCGGTCACGACGTGGAACAGACTGCGGTTGCTCATTATTTTGAACATCTTGCTGTACTTGTTCGTTGTTGTGTTGACGGCGTGAGTTACGGCGGTTTTCACGTTGGTCTTGACGGTTGTCTTGGCGCGGTTCTTGACGTTCAGAACGTTGCTCTTGGCGTTCGTTTTGACGTGCTTCGTTATTGCGCTGCTCTTGACGATCTTGACGTGAAGGTTGTAACACTTCTTCATGAACTTGATGCGGTTGAGCTTCTTGTTCACGTGGTTCTTTATGCTTAGTACGCTTTTTGTTGTGACGTTTTTCTTCACGGTCAGCTTTTTCTGAATGGCTGTCACGTTCTTGTTTGTGCACAACAGAAGAAGGCGCAAGGTAAGCATTATTGTCTACGACAACAACAGGCGCTGCCGATGCAGGGGTAATTTGACCAAACTGGCCACGGCTTGCAGCACCGCTATTTACCATTTGTTCAATTGCAGCAGCGGCATTGTTTGCAGTACGCGACTGGTCAACGGTTGCAGCTTGTTTTTGAACAAATAAGTTTTCTAACCATGCACATGGACTAGATGATGCTGCAGGAGCGGCAACTTGTGCAGGTGCTTGTTGAGCAGCAACGGGTTGTTGCTTATTCTTTTTGTGGCCTTTTTCTTGTTGTTGCACAGGTGCTTGTTGCTGAGCAGCAGCGGCCTGTTCTTCACCTAAATGCCATTCAGATGCTTCGTAACCCAATTCTTTTTCGCTAGAACGTGTTGCTTCAGTACGTTCATAGCTTGTCGGTGCAAAGCCTTCAGGGTTATACGAAATTTCGTAATGTGGTGTTTCTAGGTGAGGGTGTGGAAGTACAGTCACACGTACATTTGAAGTTTGCTCAAGATATACAAGGCTGTGACGCTTTTCATTCAATAAGAATGCAGCAATTTCAACAGGCACTTCAACTTGAACTTCACCATGACGTTCGCGTAGCGCAATTTCTTCCACTTTACGCATAATTGAAAGTGATAAAGAACGTAGGTCACGTACCATACCTGTACCATGACAGCGTGGGCACACATAACCTGTGGCTTCTTCAAGCGATGGACGTAAGCGTTGACGGCTCATTTCCATCAAACCAAAGCGTGACAATTGACCGAATTGGATACGCGCACGGTCACTTTGTGTTGCTTCACGAAGTTTAGCTTCAACCATACGTTGGTTACGGTCTTTGGTCATGTCGATGAAATCGATCACAACTAAACCACCGATATCACGTAAACGTAATTGGCGAGCAATTTCTTCTGCAGCTTCAAGGTTGGTATTGAGCGCTGTATCTTCTACGTCGCTACCACGTGTTGATTTTGCAGAGTTAATATCAATTGAAACCAATGCTTCAGTTTGGTCAATCACAATTGAACCACCAGAAGGAAGTTTTACTTCACGTTCATAGGCAGTTTGGATTTGACTTTCAATACCAAAATGAGCGAATAACGGTTCATTTAAAGTATAGGTTTTTAATTTGTCGATTTGACGTGGCATCACTGCTTTAACAAAGTTATACGCTTCGTTATACGCTTGCTCAGAGTCAATTAAAATTTCAGCAACATCATCACGTAAATAGTCACGGATCGCACGTGTAACCACACCGGCTTCTTGGTGAACCAACATTGGTGATGGACCTGAACTTGATGTACTTTGGATTTGTGCCCAAAGGTCCAGCAAGTGTTGCAGGTCAAGTTGCAGTTCTTCTTGAGAACGACCAATACCTGCAGTACGTACAATCACGCTCATACCACGAGGGACATTTAAAGACGCCAACATTTCTTTCAATTCTTCACGAACTGAACCTGAAATTTGACGGCTAATACCGCCACCTTTCGGGTTGTTTGGCATCAAGACCAAATAACGACCAGCAAGAGAGATAAATGTAGAAAGGGCAGCACCTTTATTACCACGCTCTTCTTTTTCCACTTGAACCAAAAGCTCAGTGCCTTCAGTGATCAATTCGCGGATGTTTGAAGTTTGGCGAGGATCGGCTTTGTAATAAGAATTAGCTATTTCGCGCATCGACAAGAAACCTTGACGACCTGCACCGTATTCAACAAATACAGCTTCTAAAGACGGCTCTACGCGAGTCACATGACCTTTATAGATATTCGATTTTTTTTGTTCACGGGTACGATTCTCTAAGTCAAAATCGTAAAGACGCTGACCAGTGACAAGTGCAACGCGAATTTCTTCGGCATGTGTTGCATTAATCAACATACGTTTCATGGGTGTAACACCTAATAGTGATACACAGAAGAACATCGCCTGACTCGTAGCGAGCATCAGATAGCATGGATCAAGTTGCACAGATCGAAAAACATCATCTGTGCATGTGTACCGACCTTCTTTGGGTGGGCAACGGTTTTTGATTCACGTATTGATGATGGCAATACGGCTTCAATCTTTTAAACGATTAAAGTCACCTGAACGCGTTTCACTGGCGGACAAACGGTGCATTGGATGTGAGTAACTTTCACTGTCACATTGCTCGAAGAGCATCCATTCATATCTGATAGAGCGTCTTGATACGGAATTATCATCGTACCTTTACAAACTGTGCAGATCCAATGCATCAAACGTTGTGGCCTGAACACGATTTCCAGGGAGCGACTGGTCTGATGTGTATCAGTTTACGTTTAAAAACCAACCTTGGTTGGCACATATTTTTTTGGGGCAAACTGTTTTATGTACCTACGGCACAATTAAACGCAACAGTTTGCAGTTTTGCCGATATAATAAGCCTTCGGCGTCGGCATAATTCTTTTGGGACCTTTCCGAGCTAAATGAGTAATTGCTTGAAAGTTCAATGACAGTAAATACTGAAATGAATCAACTTTTACTCAGTTACGGTGGTTTCCGTGCGCTGACTATATCAAACCTTGCATCATCTGCCTATGGGCTAAGCTTATGTTTCTTGCGAAAAGTATAGCTTAAATGATCAATTTTTAATCAATTTTAGTATTTTTTTAGGTCACAGTAACTGTATGAATTCTACGCAAGAATGGCAAAGCGTCACCTGGTTTGAAGTGGACGAGCATCAGGCGGGTCAACGTATTGATAATTTCCTGTTTAGTCGTCTGAAAGGTGTGCCTAAAAGTCGCATTTATCGTCTGATTCGTGAAAGCCAAGTCCGCGTCAATAAAAAACGCGTCAAAGCGGAAACCAAACTCAATATTGGTGACCAAGTTCGAGTTGCTCCAATTCGTTATGAACAAAAAAATGAGTCTGCGGTTCCCGTATCGGACAAAGTGGCACAAAGTTTACTGAGCCGTGTGGTGTACGAAGATGAAGGCTTAATGGTGGTAAACAAACCTTCTGGTATTGCTGTTCACGGCGGTAGTGGTGTGGCGTATGGCTTGATCGAAGGCTTACGTGCCGCAACAGGGAAGAAATACCTTGAGCTGATTCACCGAATTGACCGCGACACTTCTGGGTTGGTAATGATTTCGAAAAAACGTAGTGTGTTAAAAAGCCTGCAAGACATGTTACGTGAGCACAAAATCCAAAAAACTTATGCTGCTGTGGTGAAAGGTGTGGTGAGTTTGGATAAGCAGCTCATTGATCAGCCTTTGCATCGTTACGAACTGGCAAATGGCGAGCGTCGTGTTCGTGTATCACCTAAAGAAGGTAAAGAGTCGAAGACGCTGTGGAACGTGAAAGAGCGTTTTATGCATGCCACATTGGTGTATGCGTCTCCACTTTCGGGCCGTACCCATCAGATCCGTGTACATGGTTTAAGTATTGGTCATCCATTGGTGGGCGATGAAAAATACGGTCATGAAACTGAATACCGTGGTCCAAAGCCACGTCGTTTATGTCTGCATGCTATGCGTTTAGAAATTCCGGGTTACCAAACCATTGAAGCGCCATTGCCAGAAGATATGCAAAGCCTTGTGGCGCAGCTACGCGCACAAAAAGCCGACAAAGTGGTGAAGTCTTCAGAAGATGACGAGTAAGTTTTAAATACGAGACTTCTCTCCCTGAGCAGTACTGCTTCGCATGTTTTCTTTCGCCCTCTCCTTTAAGGAGAGGGCCGGGGTGAGCTAAATAAATTGATGCACTCCAGAATCTGAATTACCAAACACTGAATCAAATCTAGGAAAACGTATGAACTCAGCTGTAAAACTAGTCATTTTCGATTGGGATGGCACTTTATTTGATTCTGTGGGTCAAATTGTAGCGAGTTTAAAATTTGCAGCAGATCAATATTCACAGCCGCTGACCGATGCTGATGCGAAAAGTATTATTGGTTTAGGTCTGCCGGAAGTCGCACAGCGGTTATTTCCGACGGTTCCTGAATTGCACAGCGACATTTTGCAAAGTTATGCCGATCACTATGTGGCCCATTCCAAAGGGGATATGTGGTTTGATGGTGTCGCGGATATGTTGCAGGAATTACGCGATGCCGGTCTACAATTGGCTGTTGCAACAGGAAAAAGTCGTAAAGGTCTAGACCGTGTCTTGGCTCAAACGCAAAGTCATGAGTTGTTTCGTGCGACACGTGCAGCCAGTGAAACCAAATCTAAGCCAGATCCGTTGATGTTGGCAGAAATTTTGGCGGAAACAGGACTACGTGCCGATCAAGCCATTATGGTTGGTGATACGTCGTATGATTTAGAAATGGCCCTCAATATTCAGATGCCACGTGTAGGCGTGAGCTATGGAGTGCATACTGTAGAAACACTCCAGTGTTTTCAACCCTTACATATTGCACATAGCGTAGGTGATTTGACTGAATTTCTACTAGAACACGTGAAATTACGTCTAGCTGTATAGTTTTAGATACAAACGAGTAAAAAGGGTGAAATTTGTTTTCACCTTTTTTGTTACCAAATGAATAGTAACGCAAGCTCTACTTGATGAAATGAGTAAATTCAATTATTTAAAAAAGTAATAACACTAGATTTTTCTACAATAACAAGCAGTCTTCTAGCAAATTTACCTTAAAAAGTTGAGCGCAACTATTTGGCCTTTTACCACAAGCTGGAATAGATTTTTTGTTTGAATTTTTGGTTTTATCTTATTGTTGTTTATTGATTTATTTTTAAATTTCCAATTTATTAAACTAAATCATATGAAATTGAACACCTATGTGTAAAAGCTGGCCTGACGCTAAAATAATCTTTTAATCTTATCTTTTAGTCGTATAAGCCAAGTTTTTTAGTAGAGATTCAGATTTAAGGGCGAAAAAAATAGTGAATTTTATTTAATTATTTTGACTTAAGTTTTTGAATATTAATAATAAATAATGATTAATTTATAGCTAATAGCTATAGTCATAAATAAAATAAGTATTGGTATTCACTTTCTAAAATCTCGATGCTAAATGCATCTAAACATAACGTGTAGTATGTCAAGTGAAATGCTTTAGGCGAATCCTGACATGACTTTCATCACTTTGATTTTGATGGTGATCGGGATGAAACACGTTGTGCATCCAATTTTTGCAGTTTAAGGAAACATTGATGTCGAATTCTGCTGTTGTTGAATCAGTTGCGCAAGCATTACGCGATGCGGAAGTAAATCAGGCTGCGATTGCACCGATCCGTCCACAACTTGGTGGTGAAAGTGCTGATGTAGATATTGCTTATGCCGTTCAAGAAGTGAATACCAAACGTGCGGTGGCAGAAGGTCGTCGCCTTGTAGGTCGTAAAATTGGCTTAACATCAAAAGTTGTACAAGCGCAGTTAGGCGTTGATCAACCTGACTTCGGTATGTTGTTTGCTGACATGGCGTATGGCGATGGTGAAGAAATCCCTGCTGGTTTATTGATTCAGCCAAAAGTTGAAGCAGAAATTGCTTTGGTGATTAACCAAGATTTGACCAAAGAAAAACACACCTATGCAGACATTATTAGTGCAACAGAATATGCACTGCCTGCCATTGAAGTGGTCGATAGCCGTATCGAAAACTGGAAAATCTCGTTGATTGATACTGTGGCAGATAACGCATCTTCAGCAGGTTTTGTACTGGGTTCTAAGCCGGTAAAACTTGCAGATCTTGACCTTGTAAATTGCAAAATGGTCATGACGCGTGGTGAAGAAGTGGTTTCACAAGGTGTGGGTAAAGCGTGTCTTTCTAACCCATTAAATGCAGCAGTGTGGTTGGCTGACGAAATGGTTCGTCGTGGTCGTCCATTGCTTGCAGGTGACATCGTATTGACCGGTGCCTTAGGCCCAATGGTTGTGGCAAATCCTGGTGATGAATTCAAAGTTGAAATTGAAGGCTTTGGTTCTGTGACTGCAGCATTTGCAGCGAAATAAGCTTGGGTTTTACGGAATTTTTAAGAGTACACATTCATGAAAAAGATTAAATGTGCATTGATCGGTCCAGGGAACATTGGTACTGACTTGCTTTACAAACTTCAACGCAGCGAATTTTTAGAACCAGTATGGATGGTTGGTATTGACCCGACGTCTGAAGGTTTGGCTCGCGCTGCTAAAATGGGTTTAAAAACCACTGCTGAAGGCGTAGATGGTTTACTTGCACACGTAATTGAAGACGACATTAAAATCGCATTTGATGCAACTTCTGCCTATGTTCATGCTGAAAACAGCCGTAAATTGAATGAACTTGGCGTGTTAATGATTGACTTAACACCTGCTGCAATCGGTCCATTCTGCGTACCACCAGTAAACTTAGAAGCGTTATTGGATGCCGGTGAAGTTCCGAACGTCAATATGGTGACATGTGGTGGTCAGGCAACGATTCCTATGGTTGCTGCGATTTCACGAGTTCAGCCTGTTGAATATGGCGAAATCATTGCAACAGTATCAACAAAATCTGTGGGTCCAGGTACACGTAAAAACATTGATGAATTTACTCGTACGACTGCTGGCGCTATTGAAAAAGTGGGCGGTGCGAAACAAGGTAAAGCGATCATCATCATTAACCCTGCTGAGCCACCACTGATGATGCGTGATACTGTTCACTGTCTTGTTGAAGGTGAACCAGATCAAGCAGCAATCACTGAATCTGTACATGCGATGATTCTTGAAGTTCAAAAATATGTACCAGGTTACAAACTTGTAAATGGTCCTGTATTTGACGGTAACCGTGTTTCAATCTTCTTAGAAGTTGAAGGTTTAGGTGATTATCTTCCTAAATATGCAGGTAACCTCGACATTATGACTGCGGCAGCTGCACGTACTGCAGAAATGTTTGCAGAACGCGTATTAAACACTGCTGAAGCTTAAGGAATACCAAAATGTCTAAGATTATTATTAATGATATGACTTTACGTGATGGTATGCATCCTATGCGCCATCAAACTACACCTGAACAAATGGTTGCCATTGCAACTGCTTTGGATGATGC
This sequence comes from Acinetobacter amyesii, assembly GCF_023499985.1. Taxonomy (NCBI): domain Bacteria; kingdom Pseudomonadati; phylum Pseudomonadota; class Gammaproteobacteria; order Moraxellales; family Moraxellaceae; genus Acinetobacter; species Acinetobacter amyesii. The sequence continues at coordinate 39,348 of NZ_JAMCOU010000031.1, forward strand.
AGGTGTACCTTTAATCGAAGTTACGCATGGTGACGGCTTAGGCGGTAACTCTGTGAACTATGGTTTTGCAGCAGCAACCGATGAAGAATACCTAAAAGCGGTGATTCCAAACCTAAAACAGGCGAAAGTATCTGCACTTTTACTTCCTGGTATTGGTACGGTTGACCATTTGAAAATGGCACATGATGTTGGTGTAGCAACCATTCGTGTTGCAACGCACTCAACTGAAGCTGACGTTTCTGAACAGCACATTACTGCTGCACGTAAACTTGGCATGGACACTGTGGGCTTCTTGATGATGGCGCACATGGCAACTCCTGAAAAACTTTTGGAAGAAGCCAGCAAAATGGTGTCATACGGTGCAAACTGTATTTATGTGACTGACTCTGCTGGTTATATGTTGCCTCAAGACGTGACTGACCGCGTGGGTATTTTACGTGCCAACCTGGCTTCAGAGATCGAAATCGGTTTCCACGGTCACCATAACTTAGGTATGGGTGTTGCGAACTCTGTTTCAGCGGTTCAAGCTGGTGCAACGCGTGTCGATTTAGCTTCTGCAGGTTTAGGTGCAGGTGCAGGTAATACTCCACTTGAATTGTTTGTTGCGGTTGCCAACCGTATGCAAATGGAGACAGGTGTGGACTTGTTTAAAGTTCAAGATGTTGCGGAAGATTTAATCATTCCAATGATGACACATCAGATCCGTGCTGACCGTGATGCAGCAACTTTAGGTTATGCCGGTGTTTACTCATCATTCTTGTTATTCGCGAAACGTGCTGAAGCGAAATATGGCGTTTCTGCGCGTGAAATTCTTCTTGAGCTTGGTCGTCGTGGTACTGTTGGTGGTCAAGAAGATATGATCGAAGATTTGGCATTGACCATGTCTAAAGCAAAAGAAGCCAATGCTTAATTTGCTTTAAATCAAAAAGCGCCCGAAATGGGCGCTTTTTTTATGTCTCAACTGACTATATGGGCTTGGTTTTTAGTTGAGATTGAATTGATGCATAGAAAGCGGATTGAAATAAGAAAAGTTCTGCGAACCAATGGCTGATTTCGAGCAGCCATAGTATTAAAATTTAACTTTAAGTTGTTGATGATTATATAAATTAAATATTATGTGATAGCTAAATTTTATAACTCAAATAAGGATAAATCTCAGTAAAAAACTTTCATTAAACTTAAAAGCAATTAATACAGCGTATGTAATTGCGAAAAATAAAAAACTTTCTATTTTACGTTAATAAAACATGGGGTTAATTTAATCAGTCGTTCTAAATGATAAAAAAGAGTTATTGTTTTAATCTCTAAGGAAAATAAGCAGAAATAGCTTCCAAAGTTCAAGTTGTACAAAAGCCTGATAAACCTTAATACTGTAGTCGGATTTTTTTCCAAGGTATTGTTGAGCATGATGGTGCCATAGCTTAATTTGATTACTGGGAAATAAGCCATGCGTCGTCAAAATTTATGGATAGCAATTCTTGCTGCGACAGCAACATTAGGAACATCTGCAACTTATGCGGACTTTGTTGACGACAGCCAAGTACAATTGAAATTTAAAAACTTCTACTTAGACCGTCAAATTAAAGAAAATCCGGCGGGTAACTGGGGTTCATGGTCACAGGGTGTGACTTTGGATGCCAAGTCAGGGTATCAAGATATTGGTGCAGGTATTCAAGTGGGTGCTGACCTTTTGGTTCAACATGCATTTAAACTTAATGCACGTGATAAAAACCCAGACTGGATCTTGCCGCACGATGGTAAAGAATCAAAAGATAACTTTGGTAAAGTGGGCGTGACCCTTAAAGCCAAAGTATCTGAAACTGAGTTGAAAGTGGGTGAGTTATTACCAGTGTCTCCAGTGTTGGTTTTCGATCCATCTCGTCAGCTAATGACGACTTATAGCGGTGCATGGTTAGAATCGAAAGAGATTAAAGATACCAAGTTAACTTTGGCATACATTGACGGGATCAATAACCGTTATGACAACCAATTCCGTGATTTAACTTTATTTTCACCAGGTAAAGAGCTGCCGAATGGAAAAATAGGTCATTTTGACAACGGTCCAGCATCTGACGGGATGTATATTGCGGGGATTGACCATCAATTTACACCTGAAATTGGTGGTAGCTATTGGTATGCCGATGTTCAAGACATTTACACACAGCAATATGTCGGCGCGAACTATAAAACTAAGTTAGGTGACAAAGCCAAACTGGATAGCCATATCCGTTATTTTGACAACTCAGATTCGGGTGACAAACTGTATGGCGAAATTGATAACCAAGCGTTATCGGTAGGTGCGAAAGTGAATTACGGTTCGCATACCTTTGGTTTGGGTTATCAACAAATGTTTGGTGATAATGCATTCCCAACACTGGGTGGATGGGTGCCGCAGCCGTACTTAGTCAACTGGGGTATAGCAACATTTACTGCAAAAAATGAAAAATCATGGGGCTTTACTTATGGCTATGATTTCTCAGAAATGGGTGTGAAAGGCTTAAATACAACTGCTGTGTATTTCACAGGTTCAGATGCAGAAATTGCTGGTCTTAAAGATCAGAAGTCAGATGAATTGAACTTAATTGTGAACTACACCGTGCCTGAAGGTAAGTTGAAGGGCTTAGGCTTCCAGGCAATGTATATCGATGCCGATTTCGATTACAAATCTGACTTGCAAGAGTACCGTGTCGCGACAACTTATACCTATAAGTTCTAATTTCTCAGGATAAAAAAGAGGGAAGTGGATTCATTGCTTCCCTTTTTATTTGCTGGGTTATTTAAAAAAGAAATACCTCAAAGATTTTATGGATATATTTTTGAGTTATATATTTAAAAAACAATAACTTAAATTATAGTCTATTTGTTGTTTATGATCGTAAATATGTATCAGTTAGCAGTGGCTGAACAGGTAATATGAGACTGTAAAAACCACAAAATCCAAAAGAGTCCCCCTTGTGTTTAAATCCGTTATGGATTGAAACATAAGCTCTACGCAATACGAGGAGCATGTATGAGCACTGTTCAGATTCCTGACTATACAACTGATTCATTCTTTGGTTTAGAAGATAAATGGATTGAAACTGCTGAAGGCGAATTAACGCATTACCACGAAGTGGGTGAAGGTACACCAATTCTATTTTTACACGGTTCAGGTACAGGTGTATCTGCTGCTGCAAACTGGTGGTTAAACCTTCCACAAATTGGTGAACAAGCACGTTGTATCGCTATCGATACGATTGGTTATGGTCAAACTGTTGTTGCACCGAATACTGCTTATGGTATCCGTGCTTGGGTTGATCACGCTGTACGTACGTTAGATGCCCTAGGTATTGAAAAAACTTGGTTAGTGGGTAACTCACTCGGTGGCTGGTTAGCATTCCAAATGGCTTTGGACTATCCAGAACGTGTATTGGGTATCGTGTCTATGGGTACAGGCGGCGCGAAACAAACTGCAGCACTTAAAGCACATGCGAACCCTGTATTAACCGAAGAAGGCATCAAGAAAACCTTGTCTATGTTTGTTGTAAACAAAGACTTGATCACAGACGAATTGGTAAAAGTACGTTTTGCATCTGCTGCAAATGACTATGCATCAAATCGTTTGATGGATGTTGTTGGCGCACGCGACCGTGACCGTTTCGAATTCCCACTCGACTTTGAAAAAATGAAAGACATTACTGTGCCAGTATTGCTTATTCATGGTGTACAAGACGTGGTGATTCCTGTATCTCGTACGTGGGATATTTTGAATACCGTTCCTCATGCTGATGCGCATATTTTCAGCCAATGTGGCCACTGGTCTCAAGTTGAAAAAGCAGAAGAATTCAACACCGTGATTAAAGATTATTTAAAAGCGCGTGGTGTGTAATTTCTTGTCACTGACATGAAATTCAAAAAAAGGATGGTTTTGCCATCCTTTTTTTTATATAAATCTTTTGACAGAAATACTTTAAATGAGTATTATTCTCATTAAAAGGTCGACAGTGTACGGCCTAAATCAGTAAAAAGGCATAAAATAAGCTCATCTAAATGGTTGGGGAAGGGGAATTATTTATTAGACTTAAGTTGTAAATCGGCTATTCTTAGCAATTTTTATCAATATCTAAACTAAAATTTATAAGTTATTTTCCATCAAGTCGATATGCATGATAGATAAAATGCGTCGATTAAAAAATTTAAACGATTAAAAAAGCGACTTTTTAGCCATAAAAAAAGCACCATTATTTATTTCAAAAATAATGGTGCTATATCTATAAATTATGACTTGGCGAAAATTAACGCTGTTCGCGATTGATATCGAGATAAAAAACTTTGGTTAGCAGTTCAAGGAATTTATCTACAGCCACAGAACTCGCCGTTTTTCGGTAACTTACGTACAGGTCTAGATACGGTAATTCGACATCTAAAGGACGAATGACAGTATTGTTCATGGTCAATGGCGCGATGTATCCCGGTAGGATCGTGCAGCCTAAACCCATGCCGATGGAGTTAATGTTAAACAGGATATTGTCGGCTTTTTGCACGATATTAAATTGAACGCCATGGTTAGAAGCAAAGTCTAAAATGGCTTCATGCAATGTGCCTGATTGTTCGCGTGCAGGAATGATAAAATCAATACCATTCAATGCTTTAACTGGAATACGTTCGTACTTCGCTAAAGGGTGATCTTTGGGTAAAATAAAGATCAATGGTTCACGTAGTACAAACTGACTTTCAATTTCGTCGCTATGAAAGTTATTGCGAGTAAAAGTGATATCTAGTTCACCTTTTTGCAGCAATTTCATCTGATCGCGATTATTTAAACTAAGTAATTCAATTTTGAGTTCTGGGTTTTGAACACGCAGATTTGGCAAGACGTATGGGAAGATTTTCATCTCTGCGACAGGCACAAAACCAATGCGCAGCATCTGTTGTTTGGCTTGTGAAACCTGACGTGCCATCGCTACGGCCTTGTCTGCTTGAGCTAGTGTCAAACGTGCTTGTTCTAGAAATACGGCACCTTCTTCTGTGAGCTCAACTTTGCGTTTAGTCCGGTGCAACAATTTTACGCCGACATCTTCTTCAAGATCTTTAATTTGTTGGCTTAAAGAAGGTTGAGCAGTATAAAGTTTTAACGCAGCTTTACTGAAATTGAGTTCTTCAGCAACAGTAATGAAGTAGCGTAAGTGTCGTAATTCCATATAATCAACCCGTGGAGTAATCCAAAAAATGTCTTACTTAGAAGTTCGTTCAGTATAATCTATAAACAACTATTGCGTGAGGATTATTTTGCCATTCACGAAATAAATGGTGTTCTCGGTAATTTAAAAAAAATACTATAAAAAAAATCTACCGTAATAATCCATAAAATCTCTTAATTAAAACAAAATAAATATTTCCCGAATATCGCTCTAAAATCCATCATCGTTGAAAAGTTGAGTCTATTACTTTGTGCCTTATGGTCACAGGAGAGCTTTTCATGAGTGGAAAAATTGATGTGCGCGAAATCGATGCTTTAGTCGATGCACAAAATGGACGTATCACGCCATCTATCTATACAGATCCAGACATCTACGAACTTGAATTAGAACGTGTGTTCGGTCGTACATGGTTATTCCTATGCCATGAGAGCCAAATTCCTAAAGCTGGCGATTTCTTCAATACTTATATGGGTGAAGATCCAATCATCGTGGCACGTCAAAAAGATGGCTCAATCAAAGCATTCTTAAACCAATGTCGTCACCGCTCTATGCGTGTGAGCTTCGCGGACTGTGGTAATACACGTGCGTTCACTTGCCCATACCACGGCTGGTCATACGGTATTGACGGTTCTCTAAAAGATATCCCGCTTGAAGATCGTGCTTACCCACATGGTGCATGTAAAGAGCAATGGGGTCTGGTAGAAGTTAACCGCGTTAAATCATACAAAGGCTTAGTATTCGGCTGCTGGGATGAAACAACTCCAGATCTAGAAGAATACATGGGCGATATCGCTTGGTACCTGGACGGCGTTGTAGACCGTCGTGAAGGTGGTACTGTGATCGTTGGTGGTGTACACAAATGGGAAATCGACTGTAACTGGAAATTTGCAGCTGAACAGTTCGCTTCTGACCAATACCACGCGTTGTTCTCTCATGCATCTGCGATTCAGGTGCTTGGTGCTAAACCAGATGATGAATCTTCTAAGAAATTAGGTGCTGCACAAACTGCCCGTCCAGTTTGGGAAACTGCGAAAGACGCGATCCAATACGGTTCACGTGGTCACGGTTCAGGCTTCTTCTTCACTGAGAAACCAGACGCAAACGTATGGGTGGATGGTGAAGTAGCAAACTACTTCCGTGAAACGTATGAAGAAGTGAAAGAACGCCTAGGGGAAACTCGTGCACTGCGTCTTGCTGGTCACAACACCATGTTCCCAACACTATCTTGGTTGAACGGTACTGCAACGCTTCGTGTATGGCACCCACGTGGTCCAAACAAGACTGAAGTATGGGCATTCTGTATCTGTGATGCGGACGCGCCAGAAGATGTACAAGCAGCATTTGAACGTTCTGCAACACGTGCCTTCGGTCCTGCTGGTTTTCTAGAGCAAGATGACTCTGAAAACTGGATCGAAATCCAAAAAGTATTACGTGGTTATAAAGCACGTCAAAACAAACTCATTATGGAAATGGGTAAAGGCAACGAGAAAGTACGTGAAGATGGTATCCCGGGTATCACTAACTATATTTTCTCTGAGACTGCAGCACGTGGTATGTACCGCCGTTGGGCAGATTTATTGATTCATGAAAAATGGGAAGACGTTGAAGCTGCGGCTGACGAATATGAGAAGGAGCTTATGAAATGAGTCAAATCAGTTTAGAACTTCATCACCAAATTAGTCAGTTCCTCTATCGTGAAGCAAAATTGCTTGACGACTGGAAATTCCGCGAATGGTTAGACGTATTGGCAGAAGATATTTCTTATACCTTGCGTACTACACCGAACGCTCAAACTCGTGACCGTCGCCGTTCGATCGAGCCACCTACAACTTGGGTATTTAACGATACCAAAGATTTGTTGGAACGCCGTGTTGCCCGTCTTGAGACAGGTATGGCATGGGCCGAAGAACCTCCTTCACGTACAACACACATGGTTTCAAATGTAATTGTTGAAGCGACTGAAGTTGAAGGCGAATACGACGTTTACGTAACGTACTTGTTGTACCGTACTCAGAAAGAGAAAGATGTAACAATCTACTGTGGTAAGCGTCACGACAAGATCCGCAAAGTCGACACTGAGCAAGGTTTCGAAATCTTCAACCGTAAGATTACCCTTGATCAGGTGACTTACAACTCACATAACCTGAGCGTGTTCTTCTAATGAATAAGATTTTTGTTTGCCAAGTTGACGAATTAGACGAAGGCGAAGCATTGAAAGTAGATTGCGGCGTTAACGGTATCGATGCGCTTGCAGTATTCAACAACAATGGCGAATTTTTCGCGATGAACGACCGTTGTTCACATGGTAATGCTTCAATGTCTGAAGGTTACCTAGAAGATGATGGCACTGTTGAATGTCCACTTCATTCGGCTCGATTCTGTTTGAAAACTGGTCAAGCATTATGCTTACCAGCAACAGATCCTATCAAAACATTCCCTGTGATTGTTGAAGATGGTGCTTTATACGTAGAGATGGCAGGAGAGTAATCATGGGTTGGCTACAAGGCGAAGTTGCACTTATTACCGGTGGTGGTTCAGGCTTAGGCTGGGCATTGGTTGAACGTTTCTTAGAAGAAGGTGCACAAGTTGCTGTTCTTCAACGTTCTCAATCGAAAGTTGATGCATTGAAAGAACATTTTGGTGACCGCGTGCTTGCGATCGCAGGAGATGTAGCCAGCTATGAGGATAATGTTCGTGCAGTTCAAGCAACTGTAGAACATTATGGCAAACTTGACTGTTTCGTTGGAAACGCAGGTATCTGGGATCATTACGCAGATATCGTCAATACATCGGGTGAACAGCTGGAAAAAGCTTTTGATGAGATTATGGGTATTAACACCAAATCTCTCATCTTAGGTGCCAAAGCTGCACTTGATGCATTGATAGCTTCGGAAGGTTCTATCATATTTACTTTGTCTAACTCAGCACTGTATTCGGCAGGCGGAGGCCCTGTATACACAGCGTCTAAGCATGCTGGCGTTGGGATTATGAAAGAATTAGCCTATGAGCTTGCGCCTAAAGTACGAGTGAACGCTGTTGCTCCGTCGGGTATGAATGTAAACATCAAAGGTGCTGCTTCTTTAGGCCAAGAAAACCTCGGTCTACTCGATGCACGTGATCCTGAGAAGATTGCACGCGGCATGCCGCTCAATTTCTTACCCGAACCTGAAGATATGACTGGTTCATACGTGTTATTGGCTTCTCGTCAAAACAACCGCCCATTAACTGGTGTTTTAATTAATGCTGAATGTGGTCTGGGTATCCGTGGTTTACGTCAACCACGTGCTGGCTTCTTTGACGAGATTTAATTCGCCAAATACGTAAAGGACTTACTCGGCAGCCGTCTTGGCTGCCTTCCGTTTAGGAGTCACCCATGGCCGTTAAACTTATTTGTGCATCGCACAGTCCCCTAATGGAATTCGCTTCTCCGCAAGAGAAATACAAAGAGGAAAAAGTTCGCGAAACTTTTGCCAAACTTGCTAAAGAAGTTGAAGACTATAATCCAACATTGATCATTACTTTTGGTCCAGACCATTTCAATGGTTTCTTCTATGACCTCATGCCATCTTTCTGCGTCGGTATTCGTGCCAAAGCAGCAGGTGATTGGGATTATGGTAAAGACAATGACCACATCAATGTGCCTGAAGAAACAGCAATCAGTCTGGTTCGTCGCGTATTGGATGAAGGTGTCGATGTTGCATACTCTTATCGTATGCAGGCAGACCACGGTGTGACTCAACCATTACATTTCCTTTGTGGTGGCAAGCTTGATCGTTATCCAACGATTCCAATTTTTATCAATGGTGCAGCTGCACCGATGCCAACAACCAAGCGTACAGTCGCTTTGGGTCGTGCAGTCGGTCAGTTCATTAAATCATTGAACTTAGAGAATGAACGTGTACTTGTTTTGGGTACAGGTGGTTTGTCTCATGATCCACCAACGCCGCAAATGGGTTCAGTTCCACCAGAAGTGGAAGAGTTCCTGATTGCAGGTCGTAATCCAACTGAAGAGGCACGTAATACACGTCAAGGCAAAATTATTGCTGTCGGTCAAAAACTCGCAGCGGGTGATACTTCTGTCGCAGTGCCTTTAAACCCAGAATGGGATCGTGCATTGCTTGATACTTTCGCCAAAGCTGACTTTGCTGCCATTGAAGCGATGACTGAAGCTGAAATTCGTGTTGAAGGCGGTCGTGGCGGTCAAGAAGTTCGTTCTTGGATGGCTGCTTTTGCTGCACTACATGAAGTGGGCGAATACGACATGACAACACATTGCTACGAAGATATTAGTGAGTGGATTGCGGGCTTCGGCATCGTATCTGCAGAATTGAAATAAGGAACAAACCCATGAGCCAAAATGGTATCGAAACCATCGTTATTGTTGGAGCTGGTCAAGCTGGTGCTAGCGCCATTTTAGAACTCCGTGCGAACAAGTATGAAGGCAAAATCATTTTGGTGGGTGATGAAACACATCTTCCTTATGAACGTCCGCCTTTGTCTAAAGACGTAATTCTAAAACCTGAAGAGACCAAAATCGAAATTCTGTCAGAAGAAAAATTGGCAGAACTCGGTGTTGAACATATTCGTGGCAATGGCGTTGTGAAAATCCATAGCGATGCAAAAACAGTTGAACTGAAAAATGGCGAAATTGTTGCATTTGACAAGTTGCTTCTAGCAACCGGTGGTGCAGCACGCCGTTTACCGAATTTCGATGCTTTGGGTAAACACGTTTATACCTTACGTAACCTTGAAGATTCACAAGCATTGGTGCCTGTATTACAAGCGGGTCGCCGTATTGTATTGATCGGCGGTGGTGTGATTGGTCTTGAGCTTGCATCTTCAGCACGTTCTAAAGACTGTATCGTGACCGTGATTGAAATGGGTCCAATGGTGATGGGGCGTTCATCTCCACGCGTATTGAGCGAATTCTTATTGGCTCAACAACGTCTTGCAGGTGTAGATGTTCGTCTTTCGACTTCTATTGCTGACTGTAAGCTTGATGGTGAAGAAGTGGTGATCACGCTTGAAGGCGGTGAAGAACTTCGTGCCGATGCAGTGATCTATGGTATTGGCATTGTGCCAAATGCTCAACTTGCGGTTGATGCAGGTTTAGACGTTGATTTTGCTATTAAAGTGAATGATAACTGCCAAACTTCACATCCAGATATTTATGCAGCGGGTGATGTTGCGACTCAGCTTCGTGACTGTGGTAACCACCGTCGTGTCGAAACTTGGGAAAATGCCAATCTTCAAGCAGGTATCTTTGCTCGTCATGTAATGGGTGTTGAACATCCAACCCCAAATCCAGCGTGGTTCTGGACAGATCAATTGAATATCAACTATCAATTTGTGGGTGATATGGCTGCAAGCGAATGGATTGCACGTGGCGAAGTTAATCCTGAATTGGCGGCTGAGTCTTCATTTGTATTGTTTGGTGTAACTGACGGTGTCATTGTTGGTGGTATTACGGTGAATGCTGCAAAAGAGATGCGTCATTTGAAAAAATTGATTAGCAAGAATGCGGCGTTTGAAGCGGATAAATATTTAGATTTAAGCCAAGATTTACGTAAACTTGTAAAGTAAGCTGAATGTCTAAGAGGAGCAGACTTGCGGTAACGTAGGTCTGTTTTTTTATGTCTTTAGTTTTAGCGTCGCACTTATAAAGCTATTTTGTAGTCCATGTATATAGTTTTAGCTTATGTAGATCTATTCAACGGTTTTAATCCTCCCCAGCCCTCCTTTTTCAAAGGAGGGAGTAGTCTTTGTGAAGAATGGATTTCGTTTGGATGATTCCCCCTCTTTTTTTAAAGAGGGGTTAGGGGAGATTATTGATCGTTTGAAGAGAAGTCCTTATACCCCAAACGATCGGGTGGCATTCATAACTCCTCCAATTTAGTTGATAAAGGGGAGAACAATAATTGGTCTTAAACTTTATTAGTTAATGGTCTTACGAGTAGTTCCAGATCTGAATAGTGGGTTTCAGGTTAAGTCGTTAGAACAATCAAATTTGAGAATGAAATGAAATCTTCACTGCCGCTGACGGCAAGTATATATGCTCTTTTGGTACTGATTTGGGCGACGACGCCGCTCGCGATTGTGTGGAGTGTGCAGGAAATCCATCCGATGTGGGTGTTGATTATCCGTTACTTCGGCGCATCTATTATTGCGCTGTTTCTGTTGAAATTGATGCGTGATCCTTTGCCGTTTGATGAAACCTCATTAAAAAGTTATGTGGCAGGGAGTTTGAATTTGATTGGCGCACAGTTATTTATTTATCTCGCAGCCAATTATCTCACCTCTGGTTTAATGGCACTGATTTTTGGTTTTTCACCCTTAATTGCCGGTTTGATTGGGCATGTAATTTTAAAAACACATAAATTGGTCGCTTTGCAGTGGTTGGGCATGGCGGTTGCAGTGGGTGGTCTAACTTTTGTCTTTGCAGATTCTGCTGATAGCAAAGTCAATCCAATTGGCGTTGTACTGATGCTAATCAGTATGGTGTCGTATATTAGTTCGATTTTTTGGGTGAAGCAGATTAATGCACCGTTAAAGCCGATGTCACAGGCAACCGGTTCCCTGATTGTTTCTGCTTTAGGATCGATGCTCATTATTCCATTTATTTGGCAGCATTTTCCAACCGAATTGCCAAGCGGCCGTGCAATGATTGGATTTGTCTTTACCATGATCATGTCATCTATTGTGGCAATGCTGTGTTACTTCTGGCTTATAAGACGTTTGGCCGCATCAACGGTGTCACTCAGTAATGTGATGACACCTGTCATAGCATTGGTTTTGGGAGCGACGTTGAACAGTGAACATATTAGCTCCAATGCCTTTGTTGGAATCGTGGTCGTGATGTTTGGTATTGTGATGTACTTTTGGAAAGAGTGGCGCGAGCAATATTTTAATAAAGTACGTTGAACCGTGTACATCTAGAGAATTATACGGAAGCTGCGGCTTCCTTTTTTGTTCTATACCTTTTCGCTAAAGAGCGTGTTTCACATGGAACATGATGTCATTGTCGAAACAATCGACAGTTGGTGTAAAAACAACAAAATAACAAACAACAGCTACAGTCAGTTTGAGTACTATGGAATGAGCTATAAAATCAAATAGATCTGTTTGATAAAAATAAATTTAGGACAATTTTAAATGTCTGAATCTAACAAAATCGTGGTATATGCAGCGCTCTTCGGCAATTTAGCGATTGCACTGGTGAAGTTTGTCGCTGCCTATATCACGAATAGTTCGGCCATGTTGAGTGAAGCTATTCACTCTGTGGTTGATACTTTAAATGAAATCTTACTGCTCTACGGTATGAAAAAATCGCAGCAGCCAGCAAATGCACGCCATCCGTTTGGCTATGGGCGAGAGCTGTATTTTTGGGCTTTTATTGTGGCGTTGATGGTCTTTGCTTTGGGTGCGATCGTGTCGATTTATCAAGGGATTAGTCATATTTATCACCCCGAAGAAATGCAAAATCCGATGATTAACTATATCGTGTTAGGTATTGCGATTTTGTGTGAAGGGACCTCTTGGTTTGTGGCATTGAAAGCATTTCGTAAAATCAAAGGGAAACAGGGCTATTTTGAAGCATTTCGACGCAGTAAAGATCCGACGACATTTACCGTGTTATTTGAAGACTCAGCAGCGCTGATTGGTCTGTTTATTGCCCTGATCGGTATCTATTTATCACACGCGCTGAATATGCCAATGCTTGATGGTCTGGCATCAATTCTAATTGGGGTTGTACTCGCTATTTCAGCAATTTTACTTGCACGTGAGACTAAAGGATTGCTCATGGGAGAAACTGCTGATCCACAATTGAGGCATAATGTCTTGATGGTTGCAGAGCAAGATCCAGCAGTGCATTCTGCCAATGGGGTGTTAACAGAGCAGATGGGTGCACATCAAGTTTTGGCATCTTTGAGTCTTGAATTTAAAGATAATTTAACGTCAGATGATATAGAAGCTTGTGTCAACAGAATTGAAGCACAAATTAAACAGCTTCATCCTGAAATTGTGGCACTCTTTGTCAAGCCTCAATCTCGGAAGGTTTGGCTTGAGCGCATGAAAGGTCGTCTTGATCAATAGGTCTGCGAGGTTAAATACTTTGCAAGGTTTGTCAGCATAGTGAATGAATTTTAAATACACATGAATCAAAAAACTCAATCAGCACAGTTTCAAATCAGTACTAAAAGCTGTATGAAACATACGTGGACGAAGCCTGTATTTGATTATCTGGCAACTGACCATTTTAATGGGGAAAAATTCTTTAATACCCTTCGAAATCCCGATGCGTTTACGCGTAAAGATATGCTGAAATGGATCATGACGCGTAAAAGCGATACATGGAAAGTAGATCGTGAGCAAGAATACCAACAGTTTTTTGCTTCTTCGCGTAGCATTCCGCACAATCGGCCATTGGCTAAAATGGATGATTGGTTGGTTTGGTTTGTCGGACATGCGACGGTTTTGATTCAAATTGGGCCATATAATTTTTTGACCGATCCTGTATGGGCGGAGTATGCAGGCCCACGTCAAGGGACTGGACCACGACGTGCTTGTCCTGCAGGAATTGCCTTAGAAGAATTACCTACAATTCATGGGGTTTTACTGAGCCATAATCATTATGATCATATGGATTTAGCAACCTTGAATTGGTTACATGAACAATTTGCTATGCCGATTTATACTGGTTTAGGCAATGCTTATTATTTACCCACACATTTCAATGTCATTGAACTTGATTGGTGGCAATCGGAAATGTTTGAAGATTTGCGTATCGTTTATACGCCTGCACAGCATGGTTCAGGTCGTGGTTGGCGAGATCAAAATCATGCCTTATGGGGAGGTTTTTCCATCGTGCATAGTACAGGACATTTCTTCTTTGCTGGAGATACGGGCTATGCCGCACATTTCAAACAAATCCATACACGCTTAGGTGCACCCCGAGTAGCGTTATTACCGATTGGAGCTTATGAGCCACGTCGTTTAATGAAATATTTGCACATGAATCCCGAAGAAGCTTTTCAGGCGCATAAAGATTTACAGTCAAAATGTTCATTGGCAATGCATTATCGGACTTTTCAGTTGACTGATGAAGCTAGAGACCAACCTGAACATGACTTACATCATGCAATGCGAAAAACATCAAAGTTAATGAATCCATTTTTAACCATGCATGAAGGCAAAAAATTGATTGTTTAAGGATTAATTAGAAGTTAATTGGAATATTTAATGCCAAGAAAAAACCACCTTAAAAGGTGGTTTTTTTATTCAAAGATAAAACTTAAAGCAAGCCAGGATTACCTTGAGCTGGATCAGTTGCACGAGCAGCTTGCGCATCCGCTACAGTTAAGCCTAATGCTTTTGCAACACCTTCACCATAAGCTGGATCACATGCGTAACAGTTACGGATATGACGGTATTTGATGAAGTCGAGTGCATCGCCCATTGCGCCAGCAGTGTTATTAAACAATGCTTGTTTTTGTTCATCATTCATTAAGTTGAATAATGCACGTGGTTGACTGAAATAGTCGCTGTCATCTTCACGATAATCCCACAAGTCAGCATCACCAGTAATTTTCAATGGTGGTTCTTTGTATTGTGGTTGCTCTTGCCATTGGCTGAAGCTGTTTGGTTCATAATGCGGTGTTGCACCATAGTTACCATCCATACGGCCTTGACCATCACGACGGTTGGAATGAACAGGGCAACGTGGTGCATTTACAGGAATTTGGTAATGGTTTACACCTACGCGATAACGTGCAGCATCAGCATAGTTGAATAAACGCGCTTGCAGCATACGGTCAGGTGAGAAGCTAATGCCCGGCACCAAGTTACTTGGTGCAAAAGCGGCTTGTTCAACATCTTGGAAATAGTTTTCAGGGTTACGGTTGAGTTCGAATTCACCCACTTCAATCAACGGATAGTCGCCTTTAGGCCATACTTTGGTTAAATCAAATGGGTGATAAGGTACTTTTTCTGCATCAAGTTCAGGCATAATTTGAACGTACATTTTCCATTTTGGAAAATCGCCGCGTTCAATTGCATTGAACAGATCGGTTTGTGAGCTTTCACGGTCTTTGGCAATAATCGCTTCAGCTTCAGCATCGGTTAAGTTTTTAATGCCTTGTTGAGTGCGCATGTGGAATTTAACCCAGAAGCGTTCATTATTGGCATTAATAAAACTGAAAGTATGACTGCCAAAACCATGCATATGACGGTAACCATCTGGAATACCGCGGTCAGACATCACAATCGTAACTTGGTGTAGAGCTTCAGGTAGTAAAGTCCAAAAATCCCAGTTATTAGTTGCACTACGCTTATTGGTTTTAGGATCGCGTTTTACTGCTTTGTTTAAGTCAGGGAATTTACGAGCATCACGTAGGAAGAAGACAGGGGTGTTATTACCAACTAAATCCCAGTTACCTTCTTCAGTATAGAATTTAAGGGCAAAACCACGAATATCGCGTTCTGCATCTGCAGCACCACGCTCACCCGCTACGGTAGAGAAACGAGCAAAAAGTTCAGTTTTTTTGCCAACTTCTGAGAAAATTTTAGCGCGGGTATATTGGGTAATATCGTTAGTCACGGTAAACGTACCGAAAGCACCAGAACCTTTGGCATGCATACGACGCTCTGGAATTACTTCACGAACGAAATTACCGAGTTTTTCATTAAGCCATAGGTCTTGGGCAAGTAAAGGACCACGTGCACCTGCCGTCATACTGTTCTGGTTGTCTACAACAGGAGCACCAGCATCAGTTGTTAGGTGGGTGACAGGACATTTTTTAACGTCGTCGCTCATTGAGTATCTCCATTATTATAATCATGTATTAAAGTTGGGAGTTATAACATTTCAATTGATAACACGCTCAACAGCACATGACCTTAACCGTTTTGTTAATTCATTTTAAAGTGACAATGTGACAACAGTTTTTCTCTCATTCTAAAATTTTTCAAGCAGCAATCAATCGAAGATAAGTCATAAAACTGTAGCCGTTAAAAGCTTAAAAATCTTTATATACTTATTGACTCTAAAGCTTTCTGTGGCTTTTGACAAATGGAAAAATAGTTTTGAATAAATGGTTAATTCGATGAATCAAGTTATTGAATTTATATTATTTATTTATATATTTTGTTTTAATATTTTATCGATGAATTAAACTCAAATATATAGCTATGATAGGTAGAAGAGGACGAAATATCTAAATCCATATTTTTATTATGGATTTTGGCCTTAATATAGGTTTTCTTAGCTGATTCTAGTTAATGAAAGACATTTTTGAGCTATTAATATTGGAGAGTTTTTCAACATTAAAGACATTATTTAATACTTAAAATAAGCTAAAAATACAGCTGAAGAAATATTGGCAAGTGGTCTAAGTTGTTTTAGAAAATTGTAAATAAATTCTTTATGGGGTGATGGTTGGCACACCTATCTTTATTGTTGTCAGGTCAGGTGTTGTCACTCCAACTTGAATCGATTCCTGCATCATATCAACATACTAGGCAACCTTACGTGATCGCATATCGTAGTTGAGGGGGTTAATGGCGAACCCATTTTGACCTCGGGATATATTTTACGCCCAAAAGGATAAGCACTTAAACAAGACTGGACCGTATTGGCATGAGCACATGGCACGACTCGTGTGGCTGATACAAGTGCTCCTTCAAGTGATTATACAATGGGCCTGTATATAGTTTGCAACTAGTCATAGATGGTGCAATCGACAGTTGTTTGAGGCATGGCTATGTAGTGGTTGCAACAGATTATAAGGACTGGGTAAGCCAAAACTGCGCCCTCATATGAATGTAGTCAGTTAAGTTTATAATTTGGTGCATTCTGTGCGTGCATTGCATTCTTGGAAGCCGAGGCAATTTAGTAAAGACTGGATGGTGATGGGGCATAGTCAAGGTGGTGCAGCTGTGATTGCGGTTGCAGCTCAGGGACAAAAAGATGCGTTTGAATTAAATTTTAAAGCTGCAATACCCTTGGCACCGGGTGGTTATCAATATGAATGTATTGCTGAATACGTAGAAACCAATCCAAATCCAGATACCAATGTAGCGGCATTTTTCCCCAGCGTGTTGTTGGAAGCAGCCGAAGCAGATCGATCAATGTAGTTCAACAGGTTAGTCCAGATATGCAGTCTTTACTAAATCAGGCCCGTAAACGCTGTTTATCAGAAATAAAAAATTAGTTAAAACAAGCACCTCAGCCAATCTTTTAAAAAATTCAGACTTAAGGCCATCCCTAAGCTATTTAAAACGGCAGTCGATTGAATATAAGACCCTAACCGTAACACTGATGTTTGTTTAAGGCGCCGCAGACCATTTAGTCGATCACCTTGGTACTCAAAGTTATTACCAGAAAGTGTGCAAATAAAAATTGCCAGTAGTTATCAGGCGATCCCAAATGGCTATCCTCGGGGTGCATTAGGCCATAGTCCAAAATATACGGCTGAATTTTTAAAGAGCTTACAACTGGCCAGCATTGCAAAGGCGTATAAATGAGATAAGTAAGCTGGCAATAAAAGCTTAACTTCTAAAGCACTTTTATTGAAGGATGAACCAAGTGATGAATGATTTTCTTCTACCGAAAAATGAATTTCCTAAATATCTAAAATAACTGGTTTAAGAGCCGGTTTTTTTGTAAATAACATGACTTTATTTTATTCACTGATGCATTTGAAACGTCATTAGACTTGTCCGCGAAGTCTAATCGCGCAACATATGAATTATATCTCGCTTTAATTCATCCCATTCAGTAAAGTTGGGTACGATCAACAAGCTTTGCGACACAAAGCCATAACACACTCTTTGTATATTTAAAGCCATTGGCTTGAGCTTTTCCTCGTTATTTATAAAAGGCTTAAGCATGTGTTGCCACATTTGCACCATCATGACATAACTTTTACGGTAACTTTCAATATCTGAAATCCGCCGTTCCAATAAAAACACCTGTGACCATAAAAACTGCTGCGCTTGAATTTGCTCAATTTGAAAGTGGATGATTTGCTGTAAATACTCTTGAAAATCCAAATCTGTGGATAACTTCATCAGCGATTGTGCATAAGTTTTCATCTGTTCAGCATTGTGTTTCACATGTAAATGAATGGTCAGCGCAATCAAATCTTCCTTTTTAGAAAAATATTCATAGAAGGTGCCTAAACCGACACCAGCAAGGTCGGTAATTTCACGAATGGTAATTTTGTCGGCAGGGCGCTCATGCAAAAGCCGAACAAAACTTTCCTGCAATGCCTCTTGCGTGAGCTTTGCACGTGATTGACGCGGCTTACGCCGTATTTGAATGGCTGAATTCTTCATATTGTTAAGCGCTGAAAACCGAACGTCTATGCTTTAAATTTTCTCTATACTGAAATGAAAAGCCAACAGGAACAAGTGGAAAATATAGACGATGAATACATTAGAACTGCCATGGATGACGCATCAAATCAGCAACCAATTTGATGAACTAGAAAACTACAATCTATTTTCAAGCGATACGGTTTTACATGAAATCTTAAAACGCTGCAGCAGTCATGATCAGCCGACTTTATGCGAAATGGGCAAAGTGGCAGGTTCGAGTGAATACTTTAAGCATGGGGCTTTAGCCAACAAACATACCCCAATTTTACATGCCTTCGATGCGCGAGGCCGCCGTACTGACTTTATCGAGTTTCATCCTTCATGGCATAAATGGATGGGACTCAACCGCCAGTTTGATACCCATGCACATCCATTTAATCAGCCAAATTCCAAGGCAAAATGGGTGGAATGGGCAGCACGTTTTTATTTAGCAGGTCAGGTCGAGTGCGGCAATTTATGTCCAAATTCAATGACGCTCGGCAGTATTCCACTCATTCAGCGCGAACCTGAACTGTGGGCCAAAATTGGCGAGAAACTACTATCGACTGAATATGATGAACGCGATGTACCGATTGCGCAGAAAAAGTCGATTTGGCTCGGTATGGGCATGACCGAAAAGCAGGGCGGTTCAGATGTACGTGCTAATGAAACTATAGCTGTGCCTGTAGCAGAAACAGGACGAGGCAAAGCTTATTTACTCACGGGGCATAAATGGTTTTTCTCTGCACCGATGTGTGATGCGCATTTGGTGGTGGCAAAAACCGAACAAGATGGCTTGGCTTGTTTCTTTGTGCCGCGTTGGTTGGAAGATGGCACGAAGAATAATATTCAGGTGCAACGCCTAAAAGAAAAAGTCGGTAACCGCAGTAATTCAAGCTCGGAAGTCGAATTCAAAAATGCGTGGGGCATTATGATTGGTGAGGCAGGGCGTGGCATTCCAACCATTATTGAAATGGCGAATTATACCCGTCTGACCTGTTCGGTCGGTTCGAGCGCCATGCTGCGTCAAGCTTTGGTGCAATGCATTGCCTATACCCGTCAGCGTCAGGCTTTTGGTAAACATTTGATTGAACAACCCTTAATGCGTGCAGTTTTGGCAGATTTGGCTTTAGAGAGTGAAGCAGCGACGCAGCTCAGTTTCCATTTGGCGCAGTGCTATGAATCAGATGATGCCTTGTCTGTGGCATGGAAACGCATTATGACCCCAGCAGCTAAGTTTTGGATTTGTAAACGTGCAGTCGAACTAACTGGTGAGATGATGGAAGTTTTTGGCGGCAATGGCTATGTTGATAACGGCATCATGGCGCGCATTTTTAAAGAAGCACCTGTGAATACCATTTGGGAAGGTTCAGGCAATGTCATGTGTTTGGATGTACTGCGTGCGATTGGGCGTGATCCTGAGTCCATCGAAGTATTATTTAAAGATTTAGCCGCTACAGCAAATACAGATGCAACCCTGCAAACCGAGTTACAAGACTTGTTTAAATCATTTCATCAATCACCTGAAGATTTACAATTTATGGGGCGTAGCCTAGTCAGTCGCTTAACAGTTTTGGCACAAGCAGTTTTACTGAAACGCTATGCGCCTGACTATGTAGCGAATGGTTTTATTCAAAGCCGTTATAGCGCTAAACACGGGCAAGTGGTGGGGATGTTGGATGCCAAAATGGTCGATGTAGAGCGTTTGTTGGAACGGGCTTTCGCAAGTTAAATACAATGTATTTCCCTCTCTTAATGGGAGAGGGTTTTGGAGATGGGAATAATGTGGGAAAACAATTTTTTATGGACATGGGACTAACGACGCTGTATCAAAAAGCCATAGGAAAGTGCTTGAAAAAATCTAAAAATAGACCAATATATGCACTACAGCACGAGGGTGCTGTATAGGCAAAAGGTGAATGCAAATGGCAAAGAAAAAAGTCCTGCCAGAAGTTGAAGTTCGCAACTTCGTGGCAAAACACATGAATGATTTTAACAAAAGCCAAACTTTTGTAGATCGAAAGAAAAATGCAAAACGTGGCTATGCAAAGCACAAAAAAGGGGGATATTCGAATGATTATCTCCCTTTTTATTGGTCTGTATTTTTATAATTTAACTGACTATTCGTGTCGCTGATTTCACCATATCACCTAGACCATGAGTCTTAAAGTAATACTCCATTAAGCTTTTCACCATCAGTGGATTATTCATGCTTAAGGCACGATTCAAGAGCTCTTTTGCATCTGGCATCGGCACATGGCAGATGGCTTTACGAACTTTCAGGATATTACTCGAACTCATCGATAGGGTATTAAAGCCCATTGCCATCAATAAAATAGCGGTGAGTGGATCACCAGCCATTTCCCCACAAATACTAATCGGCTTGTCGTATTTATGACATTCTTGCACCAAACGAGTCAGCGCACGAAGTACGGCTGGGTGTGAGTGTGAATAGACATTGGCAACACGTGGGTTATTACGGTCAACCGCAAGTAAATATTGGGTTAAATCGTTTGATCCCACTGAGAAGAAGTCAACCAATTCAGCAAATTCATCGATCTGTAATAGCACACTCGGCACTTCGACCATGATGCCGATTTTGGGTTTAGTAATTTTCACCTGTTCTTCTTCTTGCACCGCTTGCCAGTCACGATCGAGCAAATACAACGCTTCTTCGACTTCGCTGACACTGGTCACCATCGGCAGCAAAATATGCAAGTTGTTCAGGCCAATACTGGCTTTGAGCATGGCACGAATTTGGGCTGAAAAAATCTCAGGATGATCAAGGGTAAAGCGAATCCCACGCCAACCCAGTGCAGAGTTTTCTTCTTCAATTGAGAAATAAGGCAGGTCTTTATCTGCACCAATATCGAGGGTACGCATCACTACGGGTTTATTGGCAAAATGACTGAGCTGTTGACGGTAAATCGCCCGTTGTTCTTCTTCACCTGGGAAGCGATCACGCAGCATAAATGGAATTTCAGAACGATATAGGCCGACACCTTTGGCGCCACGTTGTACACCGCGAACTACATCGATCATCAAGCCGGTATTTACAAACAATCGAACCGCGACGCCATCAGGGGTGATGGCATCTTTGGTTTCGTATTGTTTTAGGTCTTTGGCAATTTGCTCTTCTTCTTTTTGAATTTCTTTATAACGTGTGCGTAAACGACGAGGTGGATTGATGAATACACGACCTTGATGTGCATCGACAATCATTTCGACATCATCAAGGGTGTTAATCGGAAGTTCAGTCACACCAACCACAGTTGGAATGCCGAGAGCACGCGCTACAATCACCATGTGTGAGTTCATGGCACCTTCAGTGGTCACAATCGCTGCGATTTTATCGACAGGGAGTTCAACCAAGGCAGCCGTAGAAATTTCCTCACCAATTAAAATGCTTTCATCGGTGATTTCACGGTGACTGGCATCTGCTTCTTGTAAAAAAGCCAGGATACGACGCCCCAGATCTTTTAAGTCTGAAACACGCTCACGGAGATAGTCATCTTCCATCTGTGCAAAGAGCGCAATGTGTTTATCAATGACAATGCGAACAGCACCTTGTGCCCAGTTACCGTCGCGAATTTCACTTTTGATTTCCGCGGGGAGGGCATTGGCATCGAGCATCCGTAAGAACACGCTAAATAATGCCCGTTCTTCAGCCATGAGGGCATCTTGCATTTTTTCATCAAGCGACTGAATTTCTTGGCGAACTGCGTCTATGGCATTGTCGAGTAATTCGAGCTCCTCACTAATGTCATCGGCTTCACGATCGGGGACTGAAGCCAAGTCAGCAGGTGGATATAAGATAACTGCCCGACCTAGGGCAATACCGCCTGAACCTGAAATGCCTTGGAAGGTTTTGTACGCTGGCAGATTATTCGGCTTACGAAAGACTTCGATATTGCCGACGGCATGTGCATGGGCAATCACCCCTGAAAGCTGAGCGCATAGGGTCACGAGGAAGGATTCGGCAGCTTCGCTAAAGTCTTGAGGTTCTTTGTTTTGAACCACCAAGACGCCCATAACTTTACGGCGATACATCACCGGAACACCGAGGAAGGAATTGTAAATTTCTTCCCCTGTTTCTGGCAGATACATAAAGCGTTCGTGTTTGGGAGCATTGTCTAAGTTGACGATTTCTTCACGTTGTCCCACTAAGCCAACCAAACCTTCACTGGTATGCAAAGAGACATGCCCAACGGCTTCAGGGTTTAAACCCTTAGAAGCCATCAGTAAATAACGATGGTTTCGTTCATCAAGCAAGTAGATTGAGCAGACATCCACATGCATGGCTTCTGCCACTTGATTGACCATTATGTCTAAAGATTCATGCAAACTGGCTGACGCATTAATCTCTTGGACTATGCGTCTTAATGTATCCAGCTGCATGTTCGACATCGTGTCTGCTCCAAAATTTATTCTGCTTTATTTATAACAACACTCATCCTAAAAATCTGCATCCATTCAGCAAATTTTTACGGCTTTTGTGGAAGCTGACTGCAAAGTTCCACCATGGCTTTACGATATACATCGCGTTTAAAATTCACCACTTGTCCTAGTGGATACCAATAGCTGACCCATTGCCATTGATCAAACTCAGGTGGATCTGACAAATCAAGCTGAATATGCTGTGCTGAAGCTGTCAGTTTCAATAAAAACCACTTTTGCTTTTGACCAATACAAACGGGGGCTGAATCAGTACGTATATACCGATGTGGCAAACGATAGCGCAACCACCCTTGGGTTTGTGCTATCACCTGGACGTGTTCGGGCAGTAAGCCAACTTCTTCTCTCAGCTCACGGTAAAGTGCCTGTTCGGGGGTTTCTCCATGTTGGATACCTCCTTGTGGAAATTGCCAGGCATTGTGACCAATGCGCTTTGCCCATAAAACTTGTCCAATGTCGTTTGCCAAAATGATCCCGACGTTGGGTCGGAAACCTTCTGAATCGATCATTTGGCTACCTAAATATTGTGTAATTTATGACTTTGCTCACGGGGACGTTTATTTCTGTGTCCATCTCGAAAAAGCAAAGTGTAAAAATGTTAAAATTGTTATGATCTTAACGAATTTCTATCGACTAGCGGAGATAGATTTACAATTTTTTTCTTAAATTTCAGCTTTTACGAGTATTTTCATGAAATTGGCACTGTTTGACCTTGATCACACCTTATTAAATACCGACTCAGACCATTCTTGGGGGGAGTTTTTGGTCAATGAAGGCTTGGTTGATCCAATTCGTCATCGTGCCATGAATGACAAATTTTATGATGATTATAAAAAAGGCCAGCTTGACCCGATTGCCTATAACGAATTTGTATTTGGGTTTTTAACCCAACATGACAATGCCTACTTAACTGAGTTACATCAGTTGTTTATGAAAAAAGTTATTCGTGCGCAAATGCGTCCAGAGGGCTATGCTGCCATTCATCGCCATCAAGATGCAGGGCATCAATTGGTCGGGATCACCGCAACGTCTGATTTTATTACCGCACCGATTTTTCGTGAATTCGGCATTACTGAAATCATTGCGACCAATGCCGAAGTTGTGAATGGTAAATATACAGGTAAAGTAATTAATACTCCGTGCTACCAAAAAGGCAAATTAGTCCGTTTGAATCAATGGTTAGAAGGTCGTGATGTGACAGAGTCTTGGGCCTATTCAGATTCAATCAATGATCGATTCTTATTGGAATATGCGGATCATGCAATTGCAGTCAATCCAGATGATCGTTTAGAGGTCCTAGCAAAAGAACAAGGTTGGGACATTCAAGACTGGTCAATTCAAGCCTAAAGATGAACATGAAAAAAAGCATCTTGAGATGCTTTTTTTTTGATGTTCTTTTGATTAACCCTCGACTCACTTATTTGAACTATCGCTCCGTATGCAGACAGAAGCTTCTTTTAAACATTTAATTCAAATCTTTATTGGGCCACGTGCTCAATCTTATTTAAATTTCATTGAACAACAAGTTGGACAGAACAATGGTCTGAGTTGGGCAGGGCTAATTTTTGGACCCTATTGGTTACTCTATCGAAAGATGTACCGCTATTTCTTCTTATTCTTTGCGGTTGGTTTTTTGATTAGCATGTTGGCACTCATCATCGGTGTGCCTGAACAAGTCTTGATGGGGCTGTCATTGATTCCTAACCTCATACTCGCTGGGATCGGAAAGCGGCTTTATAGCGATTTTGCTGTGCAAAAGACCAAAGCCTATATGCAGCAGCCGAAATATAGTGAACAGGTGTTTGCTGAAGAAGGAGGAGTGAACTGGGGGCTGCCTTTATTGTTGGTATTTATTCAATCTGTCGTGATGATTATGCTCAGTTTGCCTTTTATTCAATTTTCACCGCTATAGAATTCTGTAATTGAGTGCGTGTTCGTTCCGTGTTATATCCTTAAAACAGAATAATTTTGTATCCATAAACAATAAGTTTTAACACGGAGAATGACAATGAGTGTACGTCCACGCATGACTCATCTATTTGAACAACTGGGTTTAGATTCGAGTGAAGACGCGATTGCTTTATTTATCGTGACGCATCAACTCAGTGCCCAAACTAAAATTACCGAAGCAGATTATTGGACAGATGCTCAGCGCCAGTTCTTGGCCGAAAAAATTAAGTCAGATGGTGAGTGGGCGATTATTGTCGATCAATTGAATGAATCATTACATGAAGATTCATTGACGAAGTAAAACTGACAGGTCTTCCTTGGTTTTTTAATGGGATCGGCTGAAATAGGCGATCCCATTTTTAATGCAAAAGAAATTTAAGCGACTATTCAACATATAGAAAATTATTCGCTTTTTCTAAATGCTTAAACAGATCAATAAAAAAGCCACCATAGCGGTGGCTTGATTAATAATTGAATTTTGTAGGCAAAAAAATGAATTAGATGTGTTTCATCAATTCAACCAGCTTTTGTGCAGCAAGTGACTGAGTACGGCCTGGGTGCCATACCATGCCCAATTGACGATTCATATTTGAAGGTAAATTCAGTTGTTTTAAATCTTGGTTCAATAAGGTTTTAGGAAGGACTGACCAACCGAGACCAATGGAAACCAACATACGAATCGACTCAAGTGAGTTATTGCTCATGGTGACTTTTGGTTTTAGTCCATACTTTTCAAATTCAGCCAAAGTAATTTGACTGGTATAGGTTTGCGCCGCAGGCAAAAGACTTGGGTACTGGATCAAATCTTCTAAAGTTAAATGCTCAACTTGCGCCAAAGGATGGAAAGGCGCAACCACGAATACCAGTGGATCATTCCATGTCGTAATGTATTTTAAACGGCTGTCACCTTGTGGTGGTAAAGTCAAAAATGCCAACTCTAAGTCGCCAGCCAAAACTTGCTCATGGGCTTGTTCAGAATCAACAAAGTGTACATCTAAGGTCACTTCTGGAAATTGCTGTACGTATTGACGCAAATGCGCTGGTAAATGGTGTAAGCCGATATGATGGCTGGTACCAATTTTCAGTTTACCTTGAACCTGACCTTGCTCATGGCTGAGCGTATGGTGAATATCGCCCAACTC
This sequence comes from Acinetobacter amyesii, assembly GCF_023499985.1. NCBI lineage: Bacteria > Pseudomonadati > Pseudomonadota > Gammaproteobacteria > Moraxellales > Moraxellaceae > Acinetobacter > Acinetobacter amyesii. The sequence continues at coordinate 65,431 of NZ_JAMCOU010000031.1, forward strand.
ATTCAGCCAGCTTTTTACTTTTGGCAAGAGAGAGTTTGCTGCATGCGTCGCTTGAACACCACGACCCGCGGATTCAAAAAGTTTGACACCGAAGTATTCTTCTAAACTATGAATACGCTTGGTTACAGCAGGTTGCGTAATGAAGAGCTGATCTGCTGCCAAAGAGATCGAACCAGTTTCCATAACTTTTACAAAGGCTTCAAAGGCTGCGAGATTCATCTTCATTCCTATAAAGAATTTTTATGCTTAGTCTCATTGTTATAATATTTTAAGAATAAATCAAAGGGAAAGTTGTATCTTTTGATTTAAAACTAGGCGTTCAAGCCATACTACGCGTTAAATCTGAGGGGATTTTCCGAGTTCTATAGCGTTATTCGAGTGCTTGATTGTTGCATGATTCGAGATGAAGCTGTGACGTTTTCAGCTCAAATGCGCTGTTACAAAGTTGTTTTTTAAACAGAAACCACAGTTATGCATAATATAAAAAATATAGGGCTGAAAAGTATTTTTAACCGTTTGAATTAAAGAGGAGAGATGGCTTTTCTTTTTAACTCAGCTTTAAACTAGAACAAAAAAATGAGTTCAAGTTTTGATGGCTTGGGGAACATAGTTTTCAGTGAATAATTAAAGCAACAGGTACAGTCAGGGCGGCATCTTTTAGCTATGTTTTATCTCACAGGGAGAAGGCGATGGATATGAAACACATTAAAAATTTATTGGATATTTTTGAAGGGACAGTCGAAAAGCGCTGTGCGATATATGAAATCGCAGACGATGAAGACGACGAAAACCGTGCAGCTGCCGAGTGTAATGCGGCAAAAAACAAACTGATTCTTGCGATAGAACAATTGATCGAGGCGCATGAACAGCTGGCCTTACAGCAAAAAACCAAGCTTTGATGAGCTGTCTACATTTGAATCTATAGGATGAAATCGATAAAAAGTTAAAGTAGATGGAGTAAAAAACGTTTAAAGGTCATAAAAAAAACCACCGTGATGGTGGTTTTTTTACAAGGAGCAGGGTTGGATTAAGCGGGGATATTTTCCTCTACAGCTTTATCTTTCTTTTCCCATGCTTTTTCGTGGAAGAAAAAGGCAACCGCTTGAACAGTTGGTTCAAGTAAACTTAAGGTAATAGCCATTGCAATACTGCCTGTCACGTAATAACCAACCAACATCGCAACCGTGATATGCATGATGTAATAGCTCAAGGTTTTTTTGAACATGCGCTCATTATTTTCGACGAACTTGTTAATGTGTGCCATGAGAATGCTCCTTGTTAAATTGATAAATCTTGGCAATGAGTTAATAATAATGATTCTTATTTGCAATGTAAAAGAGAAAATTCAATTTATGATCATTGAATTTCTAAATCACTGCCTAAAAATGGCAGAAAGTGAACAAAAAGTCGGAGAAAATTCTAAAGTTCCATCGGCTGAAAGTATTGAAGTGAGCGTGTTTTAAACGCATTAATGGTCTTTAAAATGCAGCGGAAATCAGCAGTTAAATATCATTCCTATAAGTTTTTAAACTAATAAAAATGATAAATTAGATTTATGTGAATACGTGGTTATAATCGATTTAACGAAAGAATTTACCCAGTCCAGTGGAGCAAATCGACATGGCAGGCGAAACCCAAAAAGCGGAAACCCAAATAAAAAAAACCTTGTATGACAAATTGTGGGATGACCATCTAGTAAAACAACGAGATGATGGCTCTTCATTATTGTATATCGACCGTCATTTATTGCATGAAGTGACTTCTCCACAAGCCTTTGAAGGGCTACAACTTGCAGGTCGTAAACCGTGGCGTTTAAGCGCTAACGTTGCAACGCCAGACCATAACGTACCTACGTCTACTAAGGAGCGTGCTGAAGGTATTGCAGGTATTGAAGATGATACCTCACGTATCCAAGTGCAAACTTTAGATGACAACTGTAAAACTTTTAATGTTGCCCAGTTTGACATCAACGATGTACGTCAAGGGATCGCGCACGTGGTTGGGCCTGAACAAGGTTTAACGTTGCCGGGTATGACCGTAGTGTGTGGTGACTCACATACAGCAACACATGGTGCTTTTGGTTGCTTGGCTCATGGTATCGGCACATCGGAAGTTGAACACGTGTTGGCGACTCAATGCTTAGTTCAAAAGAAAATGAAGAACATGTTGGTGCGTGTTGACGGTCACTTGGGTCAAGGCGTAACTCCTAAAGACGTGGTTTTAGCAATTATCGGTAAAATCGGTACGGCAGGTGGTACAGGTCACGCAATTGAGTTTGGTGGTCAAGTATTCCGTGATATGTCGATCGAAGGTCGTATGACGGTGTGTAACATGGCGATCGAAGGTGGCGCGCGCGTGGGTATGGTGGCTGTCGATGACAAAACCATTGCCTATGTAAAAGACCGTCCATATGCACCGAAGGGCGAACAGTGGGATGCTGCAGTAGAATATTGGAAGACTTTAGTGTCTGATGAAGGCGCGCATTTTGATACTGTTGTGGTGTTGCAAGGTGAAGAGATTGAGCCACAAGTGTCTTGGGGGACTTCTCCTGAGATGGTGATTCCTGTATCTCAAGCAGTGCCAACTTTAGAACAAGCTAAAGATGACGTACAGCGTAATGACTGGACACGTGCATACAACTACATGGGCTTAGAAGCGGGTCAGGCATTGGCTGATATTCAATTAGACCGTGTATTTATTGGTTCATGTACCAACTCACGCATCGAAGATATTCGTGCAGCGGCTGAAGTGGCCAAAGGTAAAAAAGTGGCGGCATCGATTAAGCAAGCCATGGTGGTGCCGGGTTCAGGTTTGGTGAAAGCACAAGCAGAAGCAGAAGGCTTAGATAAAATCTTAATTGAAGCAGGCTTTGAATGGCGTGAGCCGGGTTGCTCAATGTGTTTGGCAATGAATGCCGACAAATTGCAACCAGGTGAGCACTGTGCATCGACGTCTAACCGTAATTTTGAAGGTCGTCAAGGCAATGGTGGTCGCACGCATTTGGTGAGTCCAGCAATGGCGGCAGCTGCGGCAATCGCTGGTCACTTCGTTGACGTTCGTACCTTCTAATCAGGGCTAATAGGAGCAAATCGCATGAAAAAATATACCGTTGAACAAGGTATCGTTGCACCATTAGACCGTGCCAATGTGGATACAGATTTAATTATTCCAAAACAGTTTTTGAAATCTATTAAGCGTACAGGCTTTGGTGCCAACTTATTTGATGAGTTGCGCTATTTGGATGAAGGCTATTTAGGTCAGGACATTTCAAAACGTCCAATTAACCCAGATTTCGAATTGAATAAACCGCGTTATCAAGGTGCGTCGATTTTGATCTCTCGTGCAAACTTTGGTTGTGGTTCGAGCCGTGAGCATGCGCCTTGGGCATTAGAAGAATATGGTTTCCGTACCGTCATTGCACCAAGCTATGCGGACATTTTCTTTAATAACAGCTTTAAAAATGGCATGTTGCCAGTGATCTTGTCTGAAGAGATCGTCGATCAGTTGTTTAAAGAATGTGCTGCATCTGAAGGCTATCAATTAACCATTGATTTGGCTGCGCAAGAAGTGCGTACACCGAGTGGTGAAGCATTTACATTTGAAGTCGATCCATTCCGTAAACACTGCTTATTGAATGGCTTGGATGATATCGGTTTAACTTTACAAGCAGCCGATGAGATCCGTGCTTATGAAGAAAAAACCAAAGCATCTCGCCCTTGGGTATTTGCAGACATTAAAGCTTAAGTCAGTGTCACTGTAGAACTTCTTAGTAGTCAGTCGGCTTAAGTCTTGTTAATATCAGGCGAAACAAAATTTATACGTTAGCCAGAATTTATCAGGTTGGGTTCGAAAAATGAAAAAGTTCTTCGGTCAGCTGGTTGTAACGGGAGCGCTGTTTGCAACGCTCTCTGCCTGTCAAAGCTTTGACACGGCACGCATTAAAAATGTGAAGGAAACTGAAAGTACAAAAAATAATGCTTTGATTTACTGTGCAGGTACAGCGCACTGTGAATTTGAGCGTTTTGATCAAATACAAGTGGTTGATCCAAATAATCAACATGTACAACGTGCTGCGATTAAAGCAGGTATTGTACGGTTGAATGGTCGTTCATTGTCTGAGCCTAATCCTTTGTATTTGTCCGTACCTTCAGGTCAGCATGAAGTCGTGATTCGCTATTATCCTATTTCTCAGGAAAAAGCAGAGCGCTTGCATGTCATTCACAACTTTAGGTCCAAACACGAGTACACCTTTAAAATGTACCGTGAGCGTTCAAAAAACAGAGGCAGTTTACTAGATAAATCTGCGCCTGATCCGCTCTGTGTAGACTTAAAGCAAGGTGCAAAAACGATTCGACGTTTCTGCCGACCGTACAATGTCCTCACAGGACTTGGTGAGTTTGTAGAAAAGAAACTTTAAATCTGACTGGTAATCAAGCCAGCGTATAAATGGAAAGACTCATGTCAAAACATATTTTGATTTTACCAGGTGATGGTATTGGTCCTGAAATCGTGAAAGCGGCTGAACAAGTGCTGACACGTGTAAACGAGAAATTCAACTTAGGTTTGACTTGGGAACAAGGTCTTTTAGGTGGTGCAGCGATCGATGCGCACGGTTCACCTTATCCAGAAGTAACAGCGGCACAAGCGAAGACTGCTGATGCGATTTTATTGGGTGCGGTGGGTGGTCCTAAGTGGGATACTATTGAGCGTTCAATTCGTCCAGAACGTGGCCTATTAAAAATTCGTTCAGAATTAAATTTATTTGCCAATTTACGTCCAGCAATTCTTTATCCGCAGCTTGCAGATGCGTCGAGCTTAAAACCTGAAATCGTAGCAGGTTTGGATATTTTGATCGTACGTGAGTTAACTGGCGGGATCTATTTCGGTCAACCACGTGGTATTCGTGAACTCGAAAACGGTGAAAAACAAGGTTTCAATACTGACGTATATGCAGAATCTGAAATCAAGCGTATTGCCAAAGTTGCTTTTGAAATGGCGAACTTACGTGGTGGTAAAGTATGTTCAGTTGATAAAGCCAACGTGCTAGAAGTGACTGAGCTTTGGAAACAAACCGTAACTGCGTTAAAAGAAGAGCAGTATCCTGAAATTAACTTGTCTCATATGTATGTTGACAATGCTGCCATGCAATTGGTCCGTGCGCCAAAACAGTTTGATGTAATCGTGACAGGTAACTTGTTCGGCGATATCTTGTCTGATGAAGCGGCGATGTTAACCGGTTCTATCGGCATGTTGCCATCGGCTTCTTTAGATGAAAATGGTAAAGGTATGTATGAGCCTTGCCACGGTTCAGCGCCAGACATCGCAGGTCAAAACATTGCGAACCCATTAGCAACGATTCTGTCTGTTGCTATGATGCTGCGCTATACCTTCCGTGAAGAAGCGGCGGCAAAAGCGATTGAAGATGCAGTAGGTAACGTCTTAGATCAAGGCTTACGTACAGGTGACATCATGTCAGAAGGCAGTACTCAAGTCGGTACTGTTGAAATGGGTCAAGCTGTAGTTTCTGCATTGAACTAATGGCGAATCAAAAAACGCAGCGTTTATGCTGCGTTTTTTTGTGCCTAGAAATTATCAATCCTAGAATTGATGCGCTAACAGGTGCGACCAGTTAATCGGACATCAGTTGCAATATTATGCTTTAAGCGAAATTGAATAAGGCAGTTTAACTCAACCTCATAGCGTGTATTTCCACTGGGAATCGGCACAGCAGCGCCGCTCCCCATGCCCATTGCGGGATTTTCAGCCATCGGTAAAGGAATACTGATCGGGCGTGCGACACGATAACGGAGGTAGTCAGAACTGACCTCTACGGGAGAGGTTCTTTGATAGCCGAGTTTGCTGAGATTAAGTTCTGCTTGAATCGCTTGGCTCGATTGACCAATAAATGAGGCTAAATAGCGTTCACGCTCAACGGAGGATATCGTTGATGTCGTGGTACAGCCAGCCAACCATACAATGCTTAGAACGCATCCCATGCTCAGTATCGGGCGAATGAAACGCTGATCTTCGTAAACCTGATGTTCTAAAATAAATTTCATGGGTCAGTTTCTCACGAAATAAATTCAGTTTAGTCAGATCGGTCTGTATAACACTGTAGTCATTTGATACACGGTCAGCTGAGCAAGATTAGCCTCTAGGATTCTCATACAGGATCAACAAGCTCTGCCAACATAGTCAATGGATTCAACTATTTGATTGCGTAATTTGAACTCGATTTTACATTCCATATCGACAGTGACACCACCTTTAGACGGCGTTGGGATAGGGGCGCCCATGGCTATACTGGTGCCGATATTCGGTGTACCTATCGGAATTGGCATTGAGCGTAAAATGGTATAACTGAGTTTTTCATTGCTTTGTACAGGTGCTCCCATCACTTTGTAGCCCAATTGACTCAAGTTGAGCTCTTTACGAACTTGATCAGCTGGCTGTCCAATATAGTGTTGTAGGGATTGATTGAGTTGCTTTTGGCCTGTCGTGGCGCAAGCAACACAAAAGATAGCACCGACTAATCCTAGATGTTTCATATGATTTTATGTCCTTATATTTTGAATTTTATAATCGAATTTTTATGTTTTTAGACTGTAAAGGAAAGCAATTTTGCAGTCAATTTTTATCATTGCATTGAAATAAATACAAAAAAAGCCACTGATAAAGTGGCTTTTTCGCTTCGCTAAAACTTAGCGCGCACGGTAAGTGATACGACCCTTAGTCAAATCATAAGGTGTCATTTCTACTTTAACACTGTCGCCAGTCAAAATACGGATATAGTGTTTACGCATTTTGCCAGAGATGTGAGCAATCACTTCATGACCGTTTTCTAAACGTACACGGAACATAGTATTAGGAAGCGTCTCGGTGACAACGCCTTCGAACTCGATGAGTTCCTCTTTATTGGCCATAGCCTACCTGAATGAATAAATTAGCAAGGCGCAAATTATAGTCAATTTTTTTTCAGAATACAAGCCGTAAAAGGCTTTGAACTGATCGACTGTCAGTAAAATAAGCGAACAATTCAGTTAAATATTTTCAACAAAAAATGTGCAGTAACAGTTGTCAGTTTGGTCAATCGCAGTTAATCTAAAATCAATCTTTTTAGGTATAAATGAAGTACATACAAGGAAGGTTCTGGAGTGGGTCAGCTAACTGATGCATCTGTTGTGTTGCGTTTAGGGTATCAAGCGATTCGTCGTGCCGGATTGCCAACAGAAGAAATTTTAACAAAAGCGGGTGTGGCATTAAATCAGGTTGAAACCAATGACCGTACCCCATTGAATGCGCAATTTGCGTTCTGGGTGGCTGCAGAAGAAGTCAGTAAGGATCCTGATATTGGTTTGCATCTGGGAGAGCATTTGCCTTTATATCGAGGGCAAGTGATTGAACACTTATTTATTTCATCTGAGAATTTTGGTGAAGGTTTAAAGCGAGCTTTGGCGTATCAACGCCTAATTAGCGATGCCTTTCATGCACAATTGGTGATTGAAGATGACCGCTGCTATTTGACCAATGGTCATCAGCCTTGGGCAGAAAATATCGTGAATCGTCATTTTTCTGAATGCGCGATGTCCGGTGTTTTGCGTTTCTTTAAGTTTATTACTGAAGGGCGTTTTCAGCCGATTTATATCGACTTTAACTTTAGTCAGGGCGCGCCAGATGATGAGTATTTCCGTGTTTATGAATGCCCTGTGAGCTTAGGGCAGAAAGAAACCCGATTGTATTTTGATCCGGCTATTTTAGAGTATCAATTGTGGCAGGCAGAACCTGAGTTATTACAATTGCATGAGCAGTTGGCGATTGAAAAGCTTCAGGAGTTGGCGCGTTATGATTTGGTCGGTGAAGTTCGCCGTGCTATTGGTTCAACGCTTGAAAGCGGTGAAACCACACTCGAAACGGTTGCTGCGCAGCTCAACATTACTCCGCGTCGTTTACGGACTCAGTTGTCAGAAGCCAATACCAGTTTTCAGCAAATTTTGTCAGACTATCGCTGTCGTTTGGCTAAAAAATTATTGGCCAATACCAATGAAAGTGTGGAGCGCATTGTGTACTTAACGGGTTTTTCTGAACCAAGTACGTTCTATCGCGCATTTAAACGCTGGACCAATGAAACGCCCGTGGAATATCGTAAGCGGAAGCAGCGTTAAGGTTGATCTTCGATAAAATCCTTCCCTAAACAGAATCCCCCTTTTTCAAAGAGGGATTTTCATCTTTAGAATCTGGCAATGGCGGAAATGAAACACCCTCTCTGTGAAAGTGAGGTTGGGAGGGATTGTTTATTCAGGCATATTTAGCCAATGTGGTCCTAACGGAACTTGAGGAAGTTCAAACTGAGCTGGATAGTCTGCATGGATAAAATATAGTCCATCGGGTGGTGCGGTGACACCTGCTGCTTTACGATCTTCAGCAGCAAAAATATCGTCAATATGGTCAACGTCATACATACCTTGCCCAATTTCCAACAAACAGCCCATGATGTTACGCACCATGTGATGTAAAAAACCATCGGCCTGAATATCTAGGACCAAGTAACATCCGTGTTGGATCAGACGGCAATGGCTGACATGACGAACAGGCTGATTGGACTGACAGGCTGCGGCACGGAAGCTTTCGAAATTATGAGTGCCTTCAAATTTGGCCGCGGCACGTTGCATTTTTAGCACATCTAATTTTGCATAAACATGGGTCACTTGCTTGTGCAGTAAAGCTGGTCGCTGTGGATTGTTATAGACCACATAGCGATAACGACGTGCTTGCGCTTTAAAGCGGGCATGGAAGTCCTGATCCATTTCCTTAATCCATTGGATGGAAATATCACGGGGTAATTGGCTATTGCTGCCCATTAACCATCCACGAATGGGACGAATCGCCTGAGTATCGAAATGTGCCACCATATTGGTTGCATGGACGCCCGCATCTGTTCGGCCAGCGCCGTGCAACATGATTGGCTCATTGGCCACTTTACTGAGGACGGTTTCAATGGTTTCTTGCACGCTTGGTACGCCCGGTTGCTGAGTTTGCCAGCCCTTGTATTGCATGCCACAAAACTCAATCCCAATCGCAAAACGTTGCATAGTTACCTCAAATGACTTAATCGTTCCAATGCGCAGTCCAGTCTGCGGCACTGCCGTATTGTAAATACATTTTCAAGCATTTGGCATAAAGATCTGCATGACCCAAACAATTGCTCAGTAATATTCCACTGTCTTTGACCCAGTCACTCACAGCATAGCGTTGATCTATACCGCCATGAACAACCTGTGTACTTAAGATAATTTTGCAATTTTTTTGTTGTATGGCTTTCAATACATTGAGTAATTCAGCATCAACGGCAATATTCCCTGTGCCAAAACCTTGCAGAATTAAAACATCTGGCGTGTGTGTAAGCAGGGCGGCTAAATTTTGAATGTGTAGATCAGTTGTTATCGGTTGCCACATCCAATTCAGGCAATTGAAATGAGCCGCTTTGTCTAAATCATTGACTTGAACAATATAAGGCGATGTCAGTATTGAAAGTGGCTGTGTGGCTGGCAGCCCATCAAAGGCTTTCAGATCGGTTGTATGTACTTTTAGTGCGGATTGAGCATGCATCAGTTGATGATGAAAGGCCAAATAAACCCCAACACTGGATTGGTGTACCGATTCCAATGCAAAATTTAAATTGTCGATGGCATCGGTAAATTCACGCGTGTTGTCACCAGCCACATTAAACAGCGGATATTGGCTGCCTGTAAGCACGATATGAGCAGAATGTGCCATAAAGTGTGCAAGTACTGCGCTGGCATAGCTAAGCGTGTCTGTGCCATGAATAATTACGAAATGCTGAAATTGTTGTAATTGTAAACTTTGAATTTGTTGGATCAGTGCTAGCCAGTCGGGTGCAGTACAAGCACTACTGTCACGAATGACAGGTGCAACAAAACATTCAATGTTTAGGTGTAGTGGCAGCACATGCTGTAATTTAGGTAAAAACGCATTCGCTGGCATGGGGCTTAATGGTTCACCGATACAACCGAAGGTACCACCCATATAAATAAGAGCAATTTTTTTCATCATAAAAAAAGCAGCCTTGAAAGACTGCTTTAGTTTAAATCGCTTTTGCTTAAGATGCGATTTGATTCAGTAACTGATCTGCTTGTTGACGTTGAGATGAAGAAAACTCAGCCTCTTTTTCAGTTAAAATTTCACGTGCAGCGTCATAAGCACCCAGTTTGATGTATTGCGCTGCCAATTCAAGATTCAATTCAATTTCATTGACTTCAACCAGTTCAGGGAATGATTGAACCAATGGATCATTTTGGTCTGTAGCAGATGGGGTTGACGGTGTGCCTAAACCGCTAATGTCAAAACTCACACCACTTGAAGCAGGTGCGGCAGGTTTATCTTCAGGCGTAGACTCAAGGTTAATCTCTGTTGCAGGAGCGACAACCGCGTCTTCTGTTTTTGCTGTTTCAAAAGCACCTAAGTCAAAGTTTAAGGTTGGAGCTTCAACTTTGTTTTCTTCTACAACCGATGTTTCTGTTGTAAATGAAAAATCTAAAGGCTCGATTTTTTCTTCTACAGTTTCTGTTTTGGTTTCAGCCGCAGCTTCAGTGCTTGGGGCAAAGTCCATTACAAAATCAATCGGTTTGATTTCTTCAACGGCAGGAGATGGCTGAGCAATCTCTTCAGTTGTCGGTGTTGCTTCAAGTGCAGGTTCTGGTGAAATTGAAAGCGTGTCAAATTCAAGCGTCTGTATTTTTTCAGCAGGCGCACTTTCAACTGGGGTTGAAATGTCTGCTTTTGCTGGCGTTTCAGTGGTGAAATTAAAATCTAGAGGTTTAATTTCTGCTGCTTTGGGTTCAACAGGTGCAGCAGTTGAACTTTGCATTAAAGCATCAAAATCAGAGGTATTTTGAGCTTTTGATGGAACCTCTTCAGTGATTGGTGATACAAAGTTAATGGCATCATCTTTCACATTTTGAGAATTTTCAAACTCTACTTTTTTTGCTTCAGCTTGTTCTAAAATTTCATCGAGTTCAAGTGAACGAATATGGCTCAGCAATTGGCTGATGGCAAATTCGTCTTTTTGTAAAATGTGAATATCTAAGAGATATAGATACAACTCATGTTGTGAGTTATCACGTTTTAATGATTGATTGATTTGCGCTTCAGCAGAAAAGAAATTACGTTCCGCAATTAATTTTTCAATTTTGCCACGAGCATCGGTCGTTAATGGCGTCATTGATTTTTTTTCAATGACACTGCTTTCAACCACTTGAGTTTTCTTCGGAGTCGCTTTGGCCGAAACACCCGTTTTCTTGGTTTTAGTGGATGTCGGTTTGGCTTTATCTGATTCTTGACCTTTTTGGCGTTTGTTTAAAAAAACCAATACGATCACTAAGATCACTAATGGAATCACATAAATCAGCATGTTTTAACCCCTTGGAGATAGAGCGATATAAAGTTGCACTCATCCCTATAAAATCTTGATTGGTAACGTTTTAGTTTATTGGCTTCTTTTATCTGCTTGTTGAGCTTTCAACTGTTGTTGCAGTTGAGCAAGACGAGCATTTAATAATTGAATTCTGTGATCCTTTTGATTTAGCGCCAATTCTAATTGAGTTACGTTTCTCTGTAATTTAACGGTTTTTTCACGAGATGTCATAACTTTTAATGACAACTCTTTCGAAGTTTTATTCTTTTCTGCTGCACTGTTGGCAGAAGATTGTGTTGAATCTTGCGCTTTCTCTGCCACCAGACTCATTTCAGCTTGATTCAGGCGGTATTTGGTTTTGCCTGACTGCTTCGAAGGCACTTTGGCAAGTTCTGCAGCAGAGACTTTTACAGGCTGTTTTGCTTGCTGCATACCATGCAGATTTAAGGCCGCACCACGGCGCAGACGGTTTACATCGCCTTGAATGAATGCATGTTCGTTGCTGTTTTTAATCTGTTGCATGACCTCAGAAACAGGGCGGTTTTGTTCTGTCGCAATACGTGAAGCAATCCCCCAAAGGCTTTCATTCGAGCGAACCACATATTTTGCCGCTGGTGTTGCTGTCGATGAAGCCGCGGTACTTGTAGGGTTTGGTGTAGATGCTGTTGGAGCTGTCGTTGTTGGATTTTCACGTTTTTGTGCTGCCTGTTCCGCAGCAAATTTTTGTGCCAATGGGTCTTGAGATCTTGCAGTTGATGCTGTTGCAGCTTGCATTTCTGAACTGACAGAGCCGGTCGAATTGGTTTTTGTAACTTGCGAAATTGATGTTTCAGAACTAGATGAAGTACTTGTGCTATTTTGCTCCGCAGGTGCAACGCTATAATTTTGCACATGCGTGACTGGTTCAATCGCAACAGGCGTTGACGTTGCTAATTTGGGCGGTGCTTTGGTACTGAGTAATAAGGGTTGTTCTGCAGCTACAGGTGCTTGTGCGGTGTAGAGTGTGCTAACAGGTAAATTTAGGGCAATTTCTTTTTCATTTACAATAACGACAGGTGCTAAAGCACGCTCATTGGCGGTTTGATTCGCATTCGATGTGGTTGGATTGCGTTTTAATGGGGTACGAATTTGTTGCAGGCGTGAAGCATTACCTTCTTTAATATTAACAATAAAATTAAGCTCAGCATCGGTCACTGGACGCGAAGAGGTAATGGTAATTACCCCATTGCCCGCACCATCACGACGCGTAAAGAAGTTTAAATGCCCCGGTGGTTGATGCCCTGTACCCATACTCAACAAATCTTCTGCCGTGGCTAAACTTGCATCGAGCGGCACAGATGTATTTGAGTGGCGAAAATGAATCTCAGCGTACAGCAATTCCCCAGGTGCTGACTGGACTTGTACAGGATCAATGCTGATCGCTTGAATGTTTTGAGATGCAATAACGGCTAAAATGGCGATCTTTAATTTGTTATATACGGTCATCTTAATCTTTAGCTCGAATATATGTCGCATGGCGAAAATTATAGATTAGCGAGTTGTCAAAGAATTGTAAAATATTTACACGACAGTTACATAAAAAAGCCGATCAATTGTGATCGGCTTCCTGTTCAGAGACTTAAAAATGCTTAAGTATTTTTATAATCAATGAGAATTCTTAGCATACGACGTAAAGGTTCAGCAGCACCCCAAAGCAATTGGTCACCTACAGTGAATGCACCTAGGTATTCTTTACCCATGTTGAGCTTACGGAGACGACCAACTGGAACAGACAAGGTGCCTGTTACAGCAACAGGAGTCAAATCAGTCATTGACGCTTCACGGGTATTTGGAACCACTTTAGACCAATCGTTGGCACTTGCGATAATATCTTCGATTTCATCCAGTGGAACATCTTTACGAAGTTTTAAAGTCAATGCTTGTGAGTGACAACGCATTGCACCAATACGGACACAGTGTCCATCGATTGGAACGATTTGCTGGTTGCCTAAGATCTTGTTGGTTTCAACTTGACCTTTCCATTCTTCTTTCGACTGACCGCTTTCAAGCTGTTTGTCGATATAAGGAATGAGAGAACCTGCTAAAGGCACACCGAAGTTCGCAGATGGGAAACCTTCGCCACGTTGTAACTGTGCAATTTTAGAGTCGATATCTAAAATTGGAGAACGTGGGTCATCTAGCAAATCTTTGGTATTGTTGTACAAGTAGCCCATACCTGAAATCAGTTCACGCATGTTTTGCGCGCCTGCACCAGATGCCGCTTGATATGTCATAGACGTTGCCCATTCCACTAAATTATTTTGGAATAGACCGCCTAAACCCATTAACATTAATGAAACGGTACAGTTACCGCCCACGAATGTTTTTGTACCTTTTACTAAGCCGTCTTTGATTACGTTCATGTTTACTGGGTCAAGTACGATGATTGCTTCATCGTCCATACGTAAAGTCGATGCAGCATCGATCCAGTAACCATTCCAGTTTTCAGCTTTAAGCTTAGGGAAAACTTCAGTCGTATAATCGCCACCTTGGCAGGTGATAATGACATCCATTTGCTTCAGACTATCAATGTCCGTTGCATCCATAAGTGCTGGGGCAGTCTTACCACCAAACGCAGGGGCTTCACCACCTGCATTACTGGTAGAAAAGTAAAACGGTTCGAAATGAGCGAAATCGTTTTCTTCAACCATACGTTGCATAAGGACGGAACCAACCATCCCGCGCCAACCGACCAGACCTACTTTCATGTCACTTTGCCTCGGTGCGTTAAAAAAATAAAAAGGGGGTTCGAGTGTACCAAAAGGGCGCATAACTGCAAGCGCTACATAATGAAAACACCAATAATATTGTGCAATATATCTTGTTTATGTTACATGCAAAACTGATATAAATTTATGAATCAATAAAAAATAAAGAATATAAGGGAGGCGTAATGATTTGGATTGAAATACTGGCGGGCTTCGTCATTTGGTTGACATTTTGGTCACTCATACCACGAGATGAATGGTGGTTTCGTGGTGCAGATTTTCCGCGTCTGCAAATCTTGGCTTTGGGCATATTTGCCTTCATAGCCTTAATTTTATGGAATGCTGAATGGGACTTGGCGCGTGAAATCATTTTAATTGGGTTGATTGCTGCCTTGGCATATCAATTAAAAATGGTTTTGCCTTATACCTTTATTTGGAAAAAACAAGTCAAAAAAGTTCGATCAGACCAGTTAGATAAACAGAAACAAATTTCAATCATTGTCTCAAATGTACTTACGCCGAATACTCAATATCACTTATTATTGGCACAAATACAAAAGCATCAACCTGACTTGGTACTCACGCTAGAAACAGATCAAACTTGGCAAAATGAATTGGCAGTGATTGAAGCTGATTATCCTTATCGCGTACCCGTACCTTTGGATAATTTGTATGGGATGCATTTGTATAGCAAGTTAGAACTTAGTGAAACTGAAGTCAAATTTATTCTCAGTGATGAAATTCCTTCGATCCATACCCGAGTCACCTTAGCATCAGGAAATCAGGTTCAACTGTATTGTTTACATCCCAAACCGCCAAGTCCAACAGAAGCCAAAGATTCAACTTTACGCGATGCAGAATTGCTGATTGTGGGCGATCAGATTAAAGATTTAGATGAAAGTTGCATCGTTATGGGGGACCTGAATGATGTGGCATGGTCACGTACTACACGACTCTTTCAACGAATCAGTGGGCTTTTAGACCCACGTGTTGGACGGCATTTCGTAAATACCTTTCATGCCAATTATCCACTGCTGCGTTGGTCGCTCGACCATATTTTTCATAGTACAGATTTTGCATTGGTACATATGGAACGCTTGCCCAATATCGGTTCAGACCATTTTCCAGTCTATGTGGTGCTGCAAACAGGCAGGGTATTTGAGCAAATCCAAGAAGAATTAGAGCAAACAGATGAAGATGAACAAGAAGCGCAAGAGGCAATTCAGGAGGGTATAGAAAAAGCTGAGAAAGAGGAGAAGATTGTGACTGATGAAATCGCCCATGATTATAAGGATGGTACGAAGGCACCTTGATTTTGTGTTTGATTTAAGAGAAAAGTGTAAGAAATAGCTTACACAGCTTTCGGCTTCTGACGAATGGTCAGGTCAAGTGTATTGACTTATTCTTTGTTCATCGGCACATGGAACTGGGAAAGGAACATCCCACTAAGGAAGACGAAGCCGATGGAAGCATCACGGAACGGATGCAGGAAAGGAAAGCCAATAAAAAATAAAAAGAATACTTGTGAAAGCACAACCTCATAGACCCGAGTTTTGCAGGATGCAGAACTCGGGTTTTGCTTTTGTGATATAGATTTTTTGCTTTTCTTTTGATCAATTTCTTTATACAGTGTGCCAAGAAAAAAACGATGAATTTCCAATAAAAATATAGGTATGAGACGTTCTATGCTGTCCGAATGGCACCAAAAAATATTGCAGATTACACACTTATCCACCGATGCACTTTCCATTTACCTTGGCTTAATACTGTTCTTTTTTGTGGCCTTTTGCCATCACCGCCAATTGAAATCACATTATGCGATTTGGACGGTTGTGGTCGTCGCAGTGGGATTGGAATTGTTTAATGCACGCCATGATATTTTAGATAGAGGCTTTTGGCGTATAGGGCAAAGTTTGAAACATATTCTAAATGTCATGTTGTTGCCGCTAATCCTTTGGTTGATGTCCCGATACCGTGTATGGAAGGGCTAAGTGGAAGCCCGAAATTGAAGGGCTAAATGAAAGGATTAAATCGCCAGTTAAAAAATCCTAATAGAAAAAAAGATATTGTGAAATGCACAATATCCTTTCTAGATGTTGATCGAGTTGCCGAATTAAAAAGATTTCCAGAGCGTTATCCTGCACAGCAAAGATCTATGGCGTGTGTTCAATCAAGCTGAATGCTGAGAGACCACTTGCGTATACAACTCCAAAGTCTGATCACACATCTCTTTTAAACTAAACATGCTGATAGGCTGCACGTGTTGTGGTTGGTCTAAATGCAACTTTAAGGTGTCGAGTAATTGTGTTTCATCATCGACAGTGACTAAACCTTGCGGATAGACATTCGATAAAATTTCAGCTACGCCACCACGGTTCCAACCGATTACAGGTGTACCTACAGACAGTGCTTCAAGTACTGTCCGTCCAAAGGTTTCCGCTTGGCTCGACAAAGACAAAACCAAATCGCTAAAAGCTAACCATTCACGGATATCTGAACGATGACCGACAAAAGTAATCCGATCACTCAGCCCTTTAGCCGCAATACTGTCTTGCATTTCTTGTAAATAAGCCGCTTTTTTCGGATCTGCACCACCGACCACCACCGCATGTACGTCGGGATACTGTGTTTGTAGCTGTTCCATTAAATGGATCAGGGTTTCATGACCTTTCAAACGGGTGATACGGCCTGGTAAGCAAATCAGACGCTTATTTTCTAGTTCAGGGAAATCTTTTAGGGTTTGATTGAGCCAGTGTGCTGAGGGTTGATAACCATGTGGAAAAGCAGCGGGGTCTATGCCACGATAAATACGCACAATGTCCTTGGTAGGACAGTTTTTGTAGTTGTCCGTGATGTATTTGACAACACTATCTGAGACCGCAATGACTTTTTCAGCCTGCGTCATGATTTGACTATAGCGATTAATCGAATAAAAACCATGTACAGTTGAAATCAGGTGAGGTCGCTTGTTTGCAGGAATCCCTTTGAGGGCAAAATGCGTGAGCCATGCAGGGACACGTGAGCGCACATGCACGATGTCTGGTTGATGTTCCTCAATCAGTTTACGTAGAGGACGAATTTGCCATAAGCTTGATAAGGCTTTTTTATGGATTGCGAGCGTGAGGTGAGTTGAGCCTTCGGCTTCCAATTGAGTCACCATACGGCCGCCATTTGAAACCACTAAGGACTCATGGCCAGCGGTCACTAAAGCACGAGCTATTTCTAAGGTTCCTCGCTCGACACCGCCACTGTTCAATTCAGGTAAAAGCTGCATCACTTTCATAGCATTTCTCTTTTTTATGTGCTGAGTTGAACTCAATAGATTTTGTCATAGCCTTGTGGGCGGGTTTTAAAACGGCGATGGAACCACATGTATTGCGTCGGTGCGATTCGTAGCTGATTTTCAATAATTTTATTGGTTCGAACAGCATCCGAAACTTCATCTTCACTCGGAAAATTGTCTAAAGCAGGTTCAATCAACACATGATATTGAGGGTTGCTGATGTCGCCATCGCGATAAAAATACAACGGGATCGCCACGGCTTTAGCAATTTTTAATAAGCGACGATGCGCAGTAACAGTGGCTGCTGGAGTACCAAAAAATGGTGCCATGACCCCTTGTTTTAAACCAAAGTCTTGATCGGGACTGTACCAAATGGCATGGGCATTTTTCAGATTGCGAATCAAGCCACGCATATCATCATGGTCGATTTGGTTGGCATAGATGGTGGCACGGCAACGCACAATCAACATATCCAACAGCGGATTATTTTGCGGACGATAAACCACATCCGGCTCAAAGAACTGTGCGCATAAATAGCCACCAGCATCGAGCAGGGTAGAATGTGTGCCGAGGAGTAAAATACCTTTGCCTTCAGCTTGTGCATTTTGAATATGTTCTAAGCCTTCAATTTGCACCCGATTTTTGAACCACTGCGGGCTGTACCATGCATTTAAGGTTTCAAAAATACCAATCATTTGGTCGATAAAAACCTGTCTTGCATTAGCTTCAATCTGTTCTGCCGTCCATTCAGGAAAGCAAACTTCCAAGTTGCGAATCGTGGTTTTACGACGTGATTTGAGATTATTAAATGCGACAGAACCGAGGAATTGCCCAAGTCGATACTGAATTGCCCACGGAAGAATCGCCAAAATCATAAGAAATACAATCCCTATCCATATTCCCCAATACTGCGGAAGTAAGAAAGACCATTGGAATTTTCCGGGTTGATATGTTGGCTTTTGACTCATAGGGCTAAATCAAAGATTAAAAAATAGGGTTCAGTTTAGCATGAAGCTGAATTGAAAGAGAAAGTTCAACCTCATGCTGCATCAGACTTAACCTTTGACTAAACCGCCATCGACAATCAAATTCTGCCCTGTGACCGCACGTGAGTAAGGGGACAAGAACATCATGATGGCCGCAGCAAATTCTTCAGGCGTGGTCACTGTGCGTAAAGGTGTTGATGCCGCAATTAAATCAAACACGGCATCGGGTGTGGCTTTACTGGCATCGGTGCTTTGTAATAAGCCGCCTGAAAGCATATTGACGTTAATCCCAAACTCACCTAGCTCATGCGCCGCTGTGCGAGTGAAGGCCAAAAGTGCCGCTTTTGCTGCAGTGTAGTCGTGGTAAGGCACGACGGGGTTTTGTACTAGGTTGGTACCAATATTGACAATGCGACCAAAACCCTGTGCTTTCATATTGGGAAGCGCCGCTTGAGTGGTGTTGAGAGCAGCAACGACTGCTCCATCAAATTGTTGCTGTAAGTGCTGTGCAGTCAGTTCTTCCATTTTAGGACGGGCATCGCCATTAAATTGAAAATGGATGAGGGCATTATTTACGACAGAGGTGATCGCGGTACCAAAATGTGCTTCTGCTGCGGCAAAAAGCTGTTCTACTTGAGCTTTATCTGTGACATCTGCTTGATAGGCAAACACTTGCTGAGGAAATGCGGTCGCCAACTGTTCTGCCGCAGTTTGACTGGATAGATAGTTCACGACCACGCGTGCGCCTTCAGCTATTAAAGTTTGGCTAATTGCCAAACCGAGGCCACGTGCGCCTCCTGTAACCAAGACAATTTGATCTGAAATTTGCATGCTCGTGACTCAATCTTATATTGAACGTCACCATAGCAAGCTTTTCACATTAGCGGAATCGTCTTTACAAACGCTGTATGCTCCAATTTGAAACAGCGTCATCAGGGTTAGCCATTCAGCCGAGTCATAGTACATAAAAAAGCCGTATCGAAATACGGCTTTTTCTGTGTGGAATATTTGTGGACTTAGCCTTTAGCAAGCGTTTCTAGCTCATCTAGACGTTCCATTTTTTCCAGCATTTCGTCATCAATTTCAGCAAGACGCTGTGATGCTTTGGTCGCAGCATCAGCGTCAGTCATGAACCAAGAACCGTCGGCTAATTTTTCAGACAATTCAGCTTGCTCTTGTTCCAATGCTTCAATTTCAGTCGGCAGTTGTTCTAGGGCACGTTGGTCTTTATAGCTGAGCTTCACTTTTTTAGGCACCGCAGCGGCAGCCGCTGCTTCGGCTTTAGCCATGGCTTTTTTCACATCGCTTTTTTGATCCACAACAGTTTGGTCAGGACGCTGTTCCAAATAGTCTTGGTAACCGCCGATGTATTCATCGATTTGACCTTTACCATCAAATACCCAAGTCGACGTCACCACGTTGTCCATAAATGCACGGTCATGCGAAATCAGTAACAGTGTGCCTTTGTACGCGCTGAGCATTTCTTCTAATAGTTCAAGAGTCACCATATCCAAGTCGTTGGTCGGTTCGTCCATCACGATAAGGTTCGATGGTTTTAGTAGCAGTTTAGCCAACAGAATACGGTTACGCTCACCCCCAGACAGTGCTTTAACAGGTGTACGTGCGCGTTCTGGAGAGAATAAGAAGTCTTGTAAATAACTGTAGATGTGACGACGGCTACCGTTTACATCGACATGGTCTGAGCCTTCAGAGACGTTATCTTTCACTGATTTTTCAAGATCAAGTGCATTTCGAAGCTGATCAAAGTAAGCAACTTCAAGCTGTGTACCTGTTTTTACTGTACCAGTATGTTCTTGCTCACCCAAAATAGCTTTGATAAGAGTGGTTTTACCCACACCGTTGTCACCGACTAAGCCGATACGGTCACCACGTAATACCAGTGCCGAGAAGTCTTTGATGATTGGTGCGCTGTTGCCAAATTGCACAGCTAAGTTTTCAATTTCAAAGACCACTTTACCTGAGCGCTGCGCATCTTGCGTTGCCATGCTCACTTTGCCTTGTTGTGAACGACGTGCTTTAGACTCTTCACGCAACGCTTTTAAGGCACGAACACGACCTTCGTTACGGGTACGACGCGCTTTAATGCCCTGACGAATCCACACTTCTTCTTCAGCGAGTTTTTTATCAAATAGCGCATTTTGCTTTTCTTCCGCTTCCATTTGCTGAGCTTTGAGTTCGAGGTAACGTGAATAGTTGCCTTCATAGCTACGCAAAATGCCGCGGTCAAGTTCCACAATACGAGTCGCAATATTGTCGACAAATGAGCGGTCATGCGAAATAAACAACAGGGTTAAGTTGTTTTGATCGAGTAAGAATTTTTCGAGCCATTCAATACTTTCAACGTCCAAATGGTTGGTTGGTTCGTCGAGTAGCAATACATCGGGCTGCGTTAAGAGAGCACGTGCCAATAGAACACGACGCTTACGACCACCAGACAAATCTGCAAGGTCAGCTTCTGGGTCTAGGCCCATTTTGCTGAGGATGGCATTCACTTTGGTTTCAAGTGACCAGCCATCCATTTGATCCATCTGATGTTGTAGGTTACCCATGCGCTCACAGGCGTCCATATCGCCGAGTACGCAGGCTTCGCTGGCTTCATGATAAGCACGTAATACAGTTGCAGCTTCACCTGCACCATCGGCAACAATATCAGCAACTTTGCCCGAATCCATGGGTACATCTTGAGCAAGCATTGAAATCGTAATGCCATTTTGCAATGAAACTTCACCGCCATCTGGCAATAAAGTTCCCTCAATCAGTTTAAGTAAAGTAGACTTACCTTCACCATTACGACCGATTAGACACACTCGCTCGCCACGTTCTAAACTGAAGTTCGCGCCGTCGAGTAGGGAAGGTCCGCCAAATGCAAGCTGGACGTCCCTTAAAGTAATATAGGCCATAATGTTTCCTGAAATCTTATATGAGGAGTGTAAATTGACTACACAACAAAATCTTGATGAACAGGCGTCATTTTCCGCACCCATTGAAGATTTGCAAGTCCGAATTGCATTTTTAGATGATTTAGTTGATCAATTGAATGATCAAGTTGCGCGTCAAAACGCCGAAATCGCTGATTTAAAGAAACAAATGCAGATGTTGTATCGTCGTATTGAATCGGCAGATTTATCTGAAGGTATTGCGGCATTTGACCCAATGACCAACCGCCCACCGCATTATTAATGTCACTATTGAATGACAGGCAGATGACGAATCAGCGCCAAAGCTCTGGATTGGTGTAAATTTATTTGACCTTTTGCAGCGTGACAGGTCTAATGCACCGCATCTGCTGATCGAAACCCATTATTTCATCTCATGAGTCAAAAAGTTGTCCTGCTAGATTTGGAAAATAACCCGCCTACAGCAAATCTATTGCGCAATATCATTGAACATTACAGTACTTTGTATGTGTTTAGCTGCAATGGAAAATTTGAGTATGCACTTGAAGATTTGACTGAAATTGCAGGGTGGATCGCGAGTGGCCAATTGGTGGTTTTGGATATTCCAGAAACGCCGCAAAAAGAATTTGAATATGCGGTGATTGTGGGGCAACTGATGGCCTTGATGGATCCAGATGCGCATATTGAAGTCATTTCAGCAATGCCTGATATTGAATTACTGATGGAACAATTGGATGGCTCTGGACTCAGTGCACATCTTATTCAAATTCAATCAGAACAAGAAGTTTCACATAAAGTGAAGTATAAAATTCCTGACCTAGAAACCATTCGGAATAAACCTGATTTATTACTGATTAAACACTATTGTGATGGTCTGGAAAAACTCAGTGGCAAACCCAACAGTTTGGATAAACTGAAAAACTCATTGATGAATATTTTGCAAGTCTCTAGCGAAAAAGCTCAGCATTTGGTCGGTATGTTGATCAATCTAAAAATCGTCAAACGCTTTGATGAGCAAATTTCGATTCGAAAAAAAGTACTCAAACAATGGGTACAGCTAGATTTAAATGCGACGGCTGAAACAGCATTGCCCATAAAAACAGACCTGAATGCATTTACTGCTTCACTCGAAGATCAAACCTCAAATACTGATGATACGGCGTCGATGATTCAGGCTGCACAGCAAGGCTTATTTAAAAATTTCAATAAGATTGATCCTGTGCAAATGGAAGTGATCCGAAAATTGCATGAATTAAAGTCAGATAAACCAAAAGATATCTACGCCTTACGTGATTTATTGGAGCAAATGTTCCCACAATCTGACGTTCGATTACTACTTAAAGAGTTGATCGAAAAAGGATATATCTATTGGAATGGTCACGAAGTGCTATATAGCCACGAGATGTTCCTGAATTAATTTTATCGAGTGAACTTGCGTTTTATATTGCGCTTATGCAACTCTAATAAAGGAATATAAAGGTTGTGCTATGGAAAATACTGGAATCTGGGTTACCGTTTTTATTGTGGTCTTTGTACTTGGGTCGATTTTTGGACTTCGAGTAAATCCTAGAGAAAAAGCCTTGGGCATTATGCGCGAGAAGGCGCGTAAGATGGGGCTGCACCCACGTTTAGTGGCTGCACCTGCTTGGACCAAGATTCCAATGGCATCTGAAAAGCGTGCCAGTATGGTGGCGTATTACAGTGTGCTGATTCCAGATGCGCGTTTGCCTTTAATGCGTGCTTTAGTGGTCGATGACAAACTTGAACTGGTGCATGGTGATGACAAGTTCAAGGATTTAGCCATTACATTAAAGGGCATTTATGCTATTGATATGCAGGCAAACTGTGTAGGACTCTATTGGAACGAAGAATCTGACTTAAGAGCCACACAGCTTGATGATATGAAAGCATTTTTACATTCATTGGCTGAACTTTAAATTTTAAAAAACCTATTAAACAGGAATGATGGTTAACTATGGCGAACGCTCCTCGGTCCACATCTAAAAGTACCACAGCAAAATCTGCCGATGCTGGGAAAAAGCGTGCGTTAGTGATTGTGGAATCGCCTGCAAAAGCGAAAACAATCAATAAATATTTGGGCTCTGATTACATCGTGAAATCATCGGTGGGTCATGTCCGTGATTTACCTACAGGCGGCTCGAGTAAAACAGCAGAGAAAAAGCCAGTAACTCGTGCAAAATTAACTGAAGCTGAAAAAGCCAAAAAAGCACAAAAAGCTTTGGTTAATCGTATGGGTGTAGACCCTGAAAATGACTGGAAGGCACAGTACGAAGTCCTACCGGGTAAAGAACATGTTGTTGCGGAACTGAAAAAGCTTGCATCGCAAGTTGACGAGGTCTATCTCGCAACGGATATGGATAGGGAAGGAGAAGCAATTGCTTGGCATTTAAAAGAAGTAATTGGCGGTGACGACTCACGTTATCAACGTGTGGTGTTCAACGAAATTACCAAAAATGCCATCCAAGAAGCGTTTAAACATCCTTCTCGCCTCGATACAGATAAAGTAAATGCTCAACAAGCCCGTCGTTTCCTTGACCGTATTGTGGGCTTTATGATCTCGCCACTCTTATGGGAAAAAATCGCCCGTGGTTTATCGGCAGGTCGTGTGCAATCTGTGGCTGTTAAACTTGTGGTTGAGCGTGAACGTGAAATTCGTGCCTTCGTTCCAGAAGAATTTTGGCAAGTTTTTGCAGATACCAAGTCGAAGAAAGACGATATCCGTTTAGAAGCGGTGAAGCAAAATGGCAAGACTTTAAAACTGCACAACAAAGCTGAAACGGATGCTTTACTGAACCTGATTAAAGATGCAGATTACACAGTTTCAGCACGTGAAGACAAACCAACCAAGGTCAATCCAAGTGCGCCATACATCACGTCTACACTGCAACAAGCAGCAAGTACACGTTTAGGTTTTTCTGTGAAGAAAACCATGATGTTGGCACAGCGTTTATATGAAGCCGGCTTTATTACCTACATGCGTACAGACTCAACATTCTTGAGTGATGACGCTGTAAATATGGTTCGTGGTCATATCGAAACTGAGTTTGGTCAAAAATATTTACCAGCTAAACCAAATCGTTATGGCAATAAAGCTGGTGCGCAAGAAGCCCATGAAGCGATTCGTCCATCAAATGTCGCGCTAAAAGGCGATAGTTTGGTGGGTGTAGAGCGTGATGCGCAGCGTCTTTATGACCTGATCTGGCGTCAGTTTGTGGCATGTCAGATGACACCAGCGGAATATTTATCATCGACTATTTTAGTCAATGCCAATGGTGTAGAACTCAAAGCCAAAGGTCGTACCTTGGTATTCGATGGTTTCACCAAAGTTCGTGGTCAAAACAAATCGGATGATGATGTACTGTTACCTGCTGTAAAAGTCGGTGAAGTACTGAAACTTGAAAAATTAGATCCATCGCAACACTTTACTAAACCACCTGCGCGCTTCACTGAAGCATCTTTGGTCAAAGAGCTTGAGAAAAAAGGGATTGGTCGTCCATCGACGTATGCTGCGATTATCTCAACTATTCAAGACCGTGGTTATGTGAAGCTTGATAACCGTCGTTTGTTCGCTGAGAAAATGGGTGAAATCGTGACAGATCGTCTCGATGAAAACTTCAATAACTTGATGAACTATGCATTCACGGCAGATCTTGAAGGTCAGCTAGATAAAGTCGCGGATGGTGATCGTAACTGGAAAGAGTTACTCAATAGCTTCTACGGTGATTTTAAAACACGCTTAACCACAGCTCAGGGTGAAAATGGCATGCGCCGTAATTTACCTGTAGAAGTGGATGCGGTGCACTGTAAAGAATGTGACCGTCCAATGCAGATTCGTACAGGTACAACAGGCGTATTCTTAGGTTGTTCGGGTTATAACTTACCACCTAAAGAGCGTTGTAAGGGAACTTTAAACCTGACACCTGTAGAATCATTGGCTGCACTGTCTGACGATGACTCGGCAGAAACAGCAGATTTAATGTCGAAAAAACGCTGTCCAATCTGTGAAACAGCCATGGACAGCTATGTGATTGATGGCGGCCGTAAGTTGCATATCTGTGGTAATAACCCAGACTGTGCTGGTTTTGAGCTTGAAGAAGGTGAGTTCAAAATCAAAGGGTATGATGGCCCAACCATTCCGTGCGACAAATGTGATGGCGAAATGCAATTGAAGACAGGCCGTTTCGGTCCTTACTTTGCATGTAATAGCTGTGACAATACACGTAAAGTGTTGAAGAGTGGTCAGCCTGCACCTCCACGTGTAGATCCAATTAAAATGGAGCACTTACGTTCAACAAAACATGATGACTTCTTTGTCCTTCGTGATGGCGCAGCAGGTTTATTCTTAGCTGCAAGTAAGTTCCCGAAAGTACGTGAAACTCGTGCACCGAAAGTGGCTGAACTACGTTCTGTCGCAGATCAGTTGGATGCAAAATATCAGTTCATCTTGCAAGCGCCGGATGTCGATCCTGAAGGAAACCCAACATTGGTGAAATTCAGCCGTAAGAACCAAGCGCAATATATTGGTTCTGAAAATGCTGAAGGAAAACAAACCAAATGGTCTTTGGTGTACCAAGACGGTAAGTGGGTTGAGGCTTAAGCTTTAAAATCAATAAAATGCTGACTTCGGTCGGCATTTTTTATGTCAGAATTAATCAAAATTTAAATGATAAAAATGATTGGGGGGAATAGTGGAAATTCAAACGAAAAAGTTTGCTGTACTCATAGATGCGGATAACTCATCGATCAATGCTATTCCATATGTGTTGGAAGAAGTTGCAAAATATGGAATCGCAAGTGTTAAACGAGTTTATGGAGATTGGAGCAGCGAAACCTTAAAAAATTGGCGTGAAGTCTTACTTCCTCATGCAATCACACCTGTTCAGCAGTTTGCTTACACAAAGGGCAAAGATGCAACGGATATGATTTTGATCATTGATGCGATGGATTTGCTGTACGCAGGTGCATTGGATGGCTTTTGTATTGTTTCAAGCGACAGTGATTTTACCCCTTTAGCATCTAGAGTTCGTGAAAATGGGCTAAGTGTTTATGGTTTTGGAAAAAAGTCGACGCCAGAGGCATTTAAAAAAGCATGTGATAAATTTATTTATGTTGAAAACTTACTACAAGATAATGAGCTAAAAAATACTGAAGAAGATCTTATTGTTTCACCAATTAAAGAAGTCATTGAAAATACAAAAGTAAGTGAACCAAAGCCATCTGTGCAGATTAAAGAGAATACAATCACTGAAATCATTGATAAACCCACTTTAAATTTGATTTATAAAGCTGTGAAAGATAATGCGGATGACAGTGGTTGGGCATATTTAGGTCTAGTTGGAGGGTATATCAATGCGGTAAAGTCGGATTTTGATACTAGAAATTATGGACATGAAAAACTATCAGGTCTGGTTAAGGCTTTAGGTGTATTTGAAACGAAATTAGTTGGGAGCCAAATGTTTCTAAGAAAAAGAAGCTTTAGTACCTTCATACGATTAGTGCAAAAAGCGATTAATCAAAATTCTAATGAAAGTGAATGGGTTGAATTAAGCATAATCATTCAAAATTTAGAAAATTCAGATTTAAATATTAGAAATTACGAAGAAGCAATAGAGTCAATAAATAGTGAATGGTTGGATTTAAAAATAGAAAAATCCAAAAAATTTTTAAAAATTAAAAGACTAATAGCTTGATTAAATAGATTGGATATACCATCAATGTGGAAAAAAATTCGGGTACTGTGTTTACTGCTGATTCTACTAGTGGTCGCAGTCAATGCCTATAAAGACAAAAACCAAGACTGGAGTAAACCGATCTTTGTATTGTTACATCCAATTAATGCCGATGGTCGAGAGAGCACTCAAGCTTATATACAGCAGCTCTCTGGCAATGATTTAAATGATGTTCAACAATATTTACAAGCGACAGCACAGAAATACCGAGGGCAACCGACTTATGTGTATTTTAAGTTAGGTCGTGAGCTGAAAGTTTTACCTCCCAAAGTACCCAATGACGCCGGTATGTTGGACGTTATCTTATGGAGTTTGAAATTCCGCTACTATGCTTGGCAACAGCATGAAAATGTAGACGGGGTTTCGAGTGTTACGCTCTTTCTAAATTATTACGATCCGAACCAAACCAAAGAACTTAAACATTCCACAGCCTTGGAAAATGGTCGAATTGGATCGGTGAATTTATTTGCATCGAATAAACAGACAGCGCAGAATAAAATCGTTTTAGCCCATGAGTTATTACACGCTTTTGGTGCAACTGATAAATATGATTTGGCCACAGGTCAGCCGATTTTTCCTGTCGGTTATGCAGAACCTGAGCGGCAGCCTTTGTTTCCACAAAGCAAAGCTGAACTGATGGCAGGGCATATTCCTACCTCACAGACGCAAAGTAAAATGCCTGAAGATTTAGCTGATACTGTGGTGAATGACGTCACAGCGATTGAAGTGGGATGGAAAAAATAATGTGGATAAAACCTATCTTATCCACAGACTAAGTCGTCAATGTGGATAAGATTTGGACTTTTCTTTCATTTTTCTTCATCATGAAGTTGCATAATCCATTGAATAACGAATAACTTGAGAAAAAACATGAGAACAGTAGGCAACGATTTAATTCGCAGTCAGCTCCATGAAAACCGTAAGTGGTATCTCGGTTTAGGTGCTTTATTGGTGGTCTTCGGATTGGTCCTTTTGGCAGCCTTGCCATTTGCGACACTTACGGTGATTTATATTTTTGGTGTGCTGATGATGTTAGGTGGCGTAATTCACTTCATCGCAGCATTTAAAATTTTTGAAGGCGGTTACCGCTGGTTCTGGGCACTATTTGGTGTGTTGTATTTGGTCGCAGGCTATTATGCATTTACAACGCCTGTCAAAACGGCCATTGTCCTGACCAATTTGTTGGCGATTATTTTGATCATTGCAGGGGTTATTCGTATCTTTAATGCTGTGCTATTTCGAGCATTTCAAGGTTGGGGATGGACACTATTTTCAGGTCTATTGACCTTGATTACGGGTGTGATCATTTTGATGTCGCCTGATGCGCCATTTTGGGTATTAGGATTATTCTTGGCGGTTGATATTTTATTCCAAGGGGTCAACTACCTTACTTTGGCTTCCTATATTCGACGTGAAGTGCCGAAAAGCTCGGCAGAGCAGTAAGCTGCTTGCGGATCTGATAAATAAAAAAAGAGTGCTGAGGCACTCTTTTTTTATTCACTCTTAATGTGTACTACCCGTTAAGGTTTAACGCTATAGCGGCTACTAATGGCGATACGATTCCATGTGTTAATGACAATCGCGAGCCATTCAATTGCACTGATTTGATCATCAGTTAAAAATGGTAGAGCATCTTCATAAACTGCATCGGGAACTTGGTCTTCGGCAATCAATGTAATTGCTTCGATCAAGCTTAAAGCCGCACGTTCTTTTTCATCGTAGTACGCAGTTTCACGCCATGCATTGAGTAGGCTAATGCGTTCAATACTTTCACCTGTTTTAAGTGCATCTTGCGCATGCATGCGAATACAGAATGCACATTCGTTGATTTGGGATGCACGTAATTTCAGTAAATGGGCTAAACCTTCACTTAGGCCAGACTCATTTATTTTTTGCATAGCCAGTGCATCAAGTTCTGCAACTTTTTTATACAGTTCAGGTGCAGACTGACCTAGGTTGATTCGTGACATTTCGAACCTTTCTGATGTTTTTAGATATACCTGCTATTTTAAAACCGTTATGGTTGAGGACAAGTTTTATTTTGAGCATTTAGATGACCACTTTTGTTCTTGCGCCCGATTCATTTAAAGAAAGTATGAGTGCTCAACAAGCCTGTGACGCGATGCAGCGTGCAATTTTAAAGCTCATACCAGATGCAAATGTCATCGCTGTGCCAATGGCAGATGGTGGTGAGGGAACTGTAGATGCGTTACTCAGTGCTTGCGACGGCCAAAAAGTGACGATAGCGCTTACAGGTCCTTTGCCCAATCAAGGTGTGACGACATATTTCGGTTTGATCGACGGTGGGAAAACCGCAGTGATTGAAATGGCAAAAGCCAATGGAATTCATCTTGTCGATATGGCTCAGCGAAATCCATTACTGACGTCAACTTATGGTACGGGCGAAATGATCAAGGCTGCTCTAGACTTTGGAGTAAGTAAAATTATCATTGGCTTGGGCGGGAGTGTGACCAATGATGGCGGTGCAGGTATGGCGCAGGCCTTGGGGGCACAATTTTTAGATGAAAATGGCTTGGAAATAGCAGTTTGTGGTGGTTGTCTTGATCAAATTAACAGTATTGATTTGACGCAGCTCGACTCACGTTTAGCGCATACAGAAATTATCATTGCCAGCGACGTCATTAATCCACTATGTGGTGAAAATGGTGCATCCCATATCTTTGGCCCGCAAAAAGGCGCAACGCAGGAGATGGTGCGTCAGTTAGATCAGAACCTCAGTCATTATGCCGATGTCGTTGAAGCGACTCTGGGTTGTGCTTTACGTGATGTCGCAGGTGCAGGTGCTGCAGGTGGATTAGGTTTTGGGTTGATGGCTTTTGCAGGTGCATCGATGCAATCAGGTGTGGAATTGGTCATTGAACAAACTCAGTTGAAGGAAAAAATAGCACAGGCAGATTATGTGCTGACAGGTGAAGGGAAAATTGATCATCAAACCAAGTTAGGTAAAACACCATTTGGTGTGGCGCAGGTTGCAAAAAAGTTTAATAAACCCGTGATCGCCTTTACTGGTCTAGTGGGTGAGGGGATAGCAGAACTCTATGATTTAGGTTTCACACAGATTGTTGGGATTAATCCACCAGATTGTAAGTTGGAAGATGCATTAAAAAATGCGGAACTAAATTTGGAACATTGCTGTCGAAATGTGATGAGATGTTTGAAATAAAAATCAAGGTAAAATTTATGAATGCATCTAGCGAGTTTTAAGATAATCATAGTTAGAAAATATGATTAATTTGGTTGAGAATCTTTGCAATATTTTTCCATTGGTTTTTGATTTTTTGGAATTATATTTTCAATGTTTTTTATATTTTCTATTGCATTTTCTTTTGCCCGTTTCGCTTTTAATAATTCAGAATTCTCTGAAGCAATTTCATATTGTGCTTTACTCATTTTATAAGTTGCACATAAATTATCGGATATAAGCTTATGATTGCCAGAAATTAGAGCTACAGCTAGATCATCATGGAGTTGAATTCCTTTCTGATTATTTTTACTTATCAAGTGATCAAATTCAGTTTGAGTCAATTTTTTTTGCATAAGATGGATGATTTGTAAATATTAAAAGTAATAAAACTGGCTGAAGGAAATGGCTAATTAGCTTAAAATTTTTCATAAACTTATCTTTTTCTAGTTGTAATTTTGATCCTACATTAACATGTATTTTTTTTCAATCTGCTAAACTATACCTATCCATGAAATGATGAGTACATATGAGTTTAGCCAACCTGATTGATGAATTAAATCCTCAACAAAAACAAGCCGCAACAACAGAAGCACAGCATAGCTTGGTTTTGGCAGGAGCAGGTTGTGGTAAAACCAAAACCATCGTGGCGCGTGCAGCTTATTTAATTGATCAAGGCGTGCCTGCCAATCAAATTCAAATTCTGACTTTTACTCGCCGTGCAGCGAGTGAAATTGTTGCTCGTGTGGAGCTGGCTCTGGGGGAGCAAGCCAAAGGGTTACGTGCATCAACCTTTCATACCTTTTGTATGTACCTCTTGCGCCGTATTCCAAAAGCCTTTGGTCTAGAACAGTTTTCGATTATTGATCGTGATGATCAACTCATGATGTTCCGTCTGATTCGTGGCCGTGATGATAAGAAAAACCCCAATCACTTACCCAAGCCAAAAGAACTCTGTGACCTATATTCTTTTGCGCGGAATACGCGTCAAAAACTCAGCATTGCCATGGAAAAGCAAATGCCTGAGTACTTTGCTTTAAAAGATCAAATCGCGGATATCATGAAAGAATACGAAGCTCGTAAACGTGCGCGTAGTTTTTTAGATTATGACGATATCTTGGCGATTGTGGCGAAAGCCTTGGCGGAATCAGATGGACTGGTCGATTATGTGGCTTCGATTTGTCGCCACATGTTGGTTGACGAAATGCAGGATACCAATCCGCTGCAATGGGCGTTACTTGAGCCACTAAAGGAACGTGTCAGTTTGTTCTGTGTCGGCGATGATGCACAGTCCATTTACGGCTTCCGTGGTGCAGACTTTGAAAATATTCATCATTTCAAAGAGCGTGTACCCGACGCACAGATTTTCAAACTCGAAAAAAATTATCGTTCAACCCAAGAAATTTTAGATCTGTCGAATTGGTTGTTGGATGAAAGTGAAATTAAATATGACAAACGCCTAGATGCCTATCGTGGTGAAGGGATTAAGCCGAAAATGCATATTTTCCCGAATGAGTTTGATGAAGCCAAATGGATTGCCATCGACATTAAAGAGCGTCATTACCTCGAAGGCAGCAAATGGTCGGATCATATGGTGCTTGTGCGTTCAAGCTTTGCCGCCCGTCATATTGAAGCAGCCTGTATTGCCGCAAACGTACCGTATCGCTTTATTGGTGGAATGAAATTACTTGAAACAGCCCATGTCAAAGACTTACTCAGTGTGCTGCGTGTAGTGGCTAATCCTTTAGATGATATTGCGTGGATGCGCTTTTTAACCTTGTGGAATGGTGTGGGTGATGTCGGTGCGAGTAAGTTATCGCAGCAGATTTTACTCGAGCCAGAAATGCAAGCCATTGCAACCAAGTTGGAAAAGTTTGGCAAAGTACCTGACCAAGCGATTCTGATGATGAAGCAAATGTCGGTGTTGAAAGATCAGGTCAAAGAATGTGTAAGCTTGGCTGTTCAAGCGATTTCTGAGCAGCTGGAAGAAAACTATAAAAAAGATTGGAACCGCCGTGTCGGGGATTTTGATCTGGTGAAACAACTGGCATCAAAGCATACACAGCTCAGTGAATTTCTTGAAGAGTATGTGCTCGACCCTGTGTCCATTTCTGAAATTGAACGGCAATCAGATAGTGATGTCGTGACGTTAATTACCATTCATTCGGCAAAAGGAACGGAGCAAAAAGTCTGTTATGTGGCGAATGTCACGCCAGGGCAATACCCGCATGCACGTGCCCAAGGCAATTTCGATGAAGTGGAAGAAGAGCGTCGCGTGTTATATGTGGCGCTGACACGTGCGCAAAATGAATTAATTTTGACCAAGCAAAACTTGAACCACTGGGCACGTGAAACTGTCGATGAGCAAGGCCGTAAAGTAGAAAGTTACTTTATGAATGATTTAACTCGAAATTTATGTAGTTTGGAAACACACTATAAAACCCGTCAGCAAACCGTAAAAAGTGCCTTAATCGAAAGAAAATCGATTAATTTAGATTTTGGTATCGATCTCGATTAAAATAGATTTTTGACGTGATTTACACGCAAGTTAAAAAGCAAAATAGACAAATGCTTTTTGATGATGCTGTCTATTTGGAAGATTGAATGAAAATTTTAGTACGTAACTTAGAGCGTTCAGTTACTGAAGCAGAATTGGTTGAACTGTTTAAACCATTTGGCGCAGTAGAGTCTGCTGTTGTTGTTATGGATGCAAGCACAGGTAAATCGAAAGGGTTTGGTTTTGTCGAAATGCCAAATGGTCGTGAAGCTGTAAAAGCGATTAAAGGCCTGAATACTTTGAAAGTCAAAGGTGCAGGTATTCGCGTAAAAGCGGCTGAAGATAAGCCTAAAGCATAAATTTAAAAAGGAGCGTTACGCTCCTTTTTTTATCGGTGATCTATGAAAAAATGCTACTCGGCTTTGTCTATTGTTGCGCCATCTGGTTCGAACATTGCGTGCGGGCTTAAAACGCTTGAAGTCCGCTCATGGCGGCCTGAGCATTTGCCTTTAAAAGATTTAGTGATCGTGGAAAATCAACGCTACTTACATGAAAGCGGAGATGAAGATATTGGACGTGCAGTGGCGATGGTCGATGTATATGACGTTCATGCATGGACTGAAACAGAGGTAGAGCAAGCGCAGGCGACATATTGGGCAGCAGGGTACTGGGCTTGGCGTCTGGAAAATATCAGGATGATTGATTGGGATATGCCTGTTCCTGCCAAGCATGACATTTATTTAATTGAAATCGATCATCCATAATATTTATTGTGAATTTCCTAAAAATCCGTTTAAGCTTGTTCCTGTAGAAAAACGCCAAAATTTAGGGAATTGTTCATGTCTCGTGTTGCTCGCTTTCATGCTGATCGTACCAATCAAAAGTTATATTTTACCCGTCTTGCATGTCAGCAAGCTGAGCAGACCGATCATGTTCAACAAGCTCAGGCTTATCGCGAAGCAGCGGTTTTTCATTTACACGGTGCAGTACTTGCGTTTTTACAAGAGTTGGTGCGTTACTATCGTTTAAATGATCCTGCGCCCACGTTAAAGTCGATTGAAACGCTGATGGCTGAAAAAGGTCAGGTATCACCTGAAGTGACTGTTATGCAGCAATTGGCAAAGCAGGGCTTTATTGCAGAGCTGAAACGCGCACATCGTATGTGTCAATATGCACCTGAACCGTCTGCACCAGAGCCAGAAGATGAAACGTCTTCAAATTTAATTATTAAAGTTACCCAAACACCGCAAGCATGGTTGCCAGATACCGCTATTTTGCGTGAATGGCATCGTGATCTAACTCAATTAATTGATGGATTTCGTAACGAGATGGTGGAGTTCTAATTGGACTATTGCTACTTGAAATAAATTTATTTAACCCGATATAAGATTATCTAAGTAATACAAAGTGCAGATGCCTTTATCACCATGTTGCGCATGGAGGGATATATGTCTATAGAACAGTTGAAAGAACTCTTTGGGAACCAGGAAGCAATTTTAGAGCTGGTTCAATTGGAAGGTGGTGAGTTGGCATTGCGTAATGCAGGCTCAGAAAAAGAGCCTTTGGTGACTATCCAATTCAATGAAGAATTACGCAATATTTTGGGCGATCAAATGAGTGTGATCGCTCAGCAAATGATTCAGGCTGCATTGTTTGGTTTGTTAGAAAAACAAGTGGATGAATGGCATGCCGAAGTGGTCGATGAAAAGCCTAAATATATGAGCTAATCATATAGGTACTGATTTTTAGATCATGATGAAAACGCACCTTTCGGTGCGTTTTTTTATGCCCAAAATGACACTTAGACTGTGCCCAGTTTAGTAGGTGAGATCAGCATCGAACCTAAAAATACAATAAAGACCCCGATGAGCTGTAAGAAAAAAAGGATTTTTGGCATCTTGCCAATACAGAATCAGAAAGACGATGGAAATGGGGTAAAACAATAGACAGCCCAGTCCCCATAAAATACTGGTTTTAAATGCAGCGATGAGAAAGCCCAGACCGCCAATCAAAATAATGGCAAGGCCTAAATAGAGTATGTACATGTTTTTCTCGTTTCTTGTTTGAAGTTTTTAAAATGATGCTTCGTTTGATGCTTATTTTATCAATATGTTTTTTAAATTCAATTATTTGTAATTTTAAAATTACTGAATTTTATCAGTTTAAAAAAAAGGCGATGCTTTAACACATCGCCTTTTGGGTTTTGCTCATAAGAACTTAATTAGAGACTTAGTTTAGTGTGTCGGAGTTTGGTGATGCGCAATTTGGATTTGATTTAAAATATGATTGCTCATATTTTTCGCCATTTCCTCTTTGGCATAATAAACCTCACCGATATTGTCACGACGAATGACTTCAGCTTCTTCTTTACTTTCCGCACACACCAATACTTGGATAGAAGGATTCAGCATTTTTGCAATGTCGACAATTTTATGAATATCTAAAATATCCATAGGTGAAATGACCAAAAGGCGTGCGTGTTGAATATGGGCTTGAATTAAAACCCCAGGTTCTGTTGCTACACCGGATACCGCAGCGATGCCTTTTTCCCGCAAGTTTTCCACGATTTCACGGTTTTCTTCAGCAATAACCACTTTAATGTTTTCATTCATTAATTCGCGGGTAATACGACGACCGACTTCACCATGACCAATCAGCACCACCTGATCACGCAGATAATCCTGTGAGACCTCATCCGGCAACATGGCTAATGGGTCACTACTACGTTCCAGTAAACGGGCCAAATTCGAGCGCTCACGGATGAGTCGCTGCATAGGCTCGATGGCAGAAAATACAAATGAATTTAGCGTAATCGAAATTAATGCACCTGCCAATATCAGGTTTTGTCCTTCCATGGAAAGGAGGTTTAGAGATACACCTAAGGTCGCCAAAATAAACGAGAACTCACCAATCTGCGCCAAACTCGCCCCAACGGTTAATGCGGTATTGATGGGGTAACGGAAGAACAACACCAACGCCATTGCAGCGATGGTCTTACCAATCATGATAATGCCGACCACAGCTAAGACGTGAAGCGGTTGTTCAATCAAGATCCGTGGATCAAACAGCATGCCGACGGAGACGAAAAACAAAATCGAAAAAATTTCACGAAGCGGAAGGGTTTCTTCTTCTGCACGGTGACTAAAGTCAGACTCTTTGACCACCATACCGGCAAAAAATGCGCCCAGTGCCATGGATACACCAAATACCTTGTAGGCACCAAAGGCAATAGACACGGCTGCTGCAACCACGGTGAGCGTGAATAATTCACGTGAGCCTAAGCGCGCAACCACTTGCATAATCATTGGCACTAAGCGTTTACCAATGATTAGCATAAAGGCAATAAAACCTGCCACTTTGAGTAAGGTAATACCAAGGGTGAGCCAGATATTTTCATCTGCACTACTTTCTGTGAGTGGCTGTCCACCAAGCAATACTGCTGTGGCAGGGAGTAAGACCAGAACCAAGACCATGACCAGATCTTCAACCAAGAGCCAGCCTACAGCAATTTTACCATTCACGGAATTAAGTAAGCCTCGGTCACCGAGAGCCTTGAGGAGAACCACCGTACTTGCACACGACAAACTTAAGCCAAACACTAAGGCTGAGCCCATGCTCCAGCCCCAAAGCATGGAAATTCCCATACCCAGTAAGGTCGCCACTGCAATTTGTAAAATGGCACCGGGCAAAGCAATACGACGGACTTGCATCAAATCATTGAGTGAAAAGTGCATACCCACGCCAAACATCAGGAACATGACACCGAGTTCGGCCAACTGGTTAGCGAGATGGATGTCACCAACTACTCCAGGCGTATTTGGGCTAATAATAATACCGGCAATCAGATAGCCGATGAGGGGAGGAAGTCGCAGGCGCGCAGCTATATAGCCAAAAATTAAGGCAAAACCAAAGCCAACAGCAAGTAATATTATGAGTTCTACATCATGAGGCACTAAAAACTCCTTAAGCCTAAGTTAAGGGTAAAAAAAGACAAGCACAAAAAGTGCCAAAAGCATTTTGAAAGTTTAGCAATTCGAATAAAAAAAATGCAAAAAAAAACGACCTAAGCAGGTCGTTTTTTTCAAAAAACTAAAATTATTTGATTTTAGCTTCTTTGAAAATTACGTGTTGACGGATTTTTGGATCAAATTTTTTGATTTCCATTTTTTCCGGCATAGTACGTTTGTTCTTAGTGGTAGTGTAGAAATAACCT
This sequence comes from Acinetobacter amyesii, assembly GCF_023499985.1. Lineage (NCBI taxonomy): Bacteria > Pseudomonadati > Pseudomonadota > Gammaproteobacteria > Moraxellales > Moraxellaceae > Acinetobacter > Acinetobacter amyesii. The sequence goes on from NZ_JAMCOU010000031.1 coordinate 102,458, forward strand.
GTACCAGCAGAAGAAACTAGGCGAATTTTATCACGCATGTTCGTAGCTCCTTAGATCTTTTGACCTTGAGCACGTAGGTCAGCAACAACCTTTTCGATGCCCAATTTGTCGATAATACGCATACCTTTAGTAGTTAGACGAAGACGTACGAAACGTTTTTCGCTTTCTAACCAAAAACGGTGGTGATGCAGGTTCGGCTCGAACCGGCGTTTAGTTTTGTTGTTGGCGTGTGAGACGTTGTTACCAACGACTGGACGCTTGCCGGTAACTTGGCAAACCTTAGACATGGTGTAACTCCATTGATTTAGCCAACAGCAAATCTGTATGGCCAGTCAAAAAAAACATTGAATTCATTCAAGGGGCGTTTTATATCAAAAATGCGCTTAAAAGACAAGCGATTTTGCATAAAACGAACGATCACCTAGTGTGATCGTTCATGCCTTGATCGTTTATCGAAGAAGTGTCTTCGAAATCAGTTTGTGGATCGGCTTATTGAACGGTGGAAGAATGAATTTCAAACTATAGAGTTTTGGATTCGACATCACCGAGCGTTCATGCGACAAACTGAAGAAACCTTCTGGACCATGATATTTCCCCATACCCGAAGCCCCCACACCGCCAAAAGGCAGGTCATCTTGAGCCACATGGGTTAATACCGTGTTTTGTCCGAAATGTCCTGAATGGGTACGTGTCGCGACATAGTCGGCACGTGCCTGATCAAAGTCGAAATAGTATAAAGCAAGTGGACGAGGACGGCTATTAATAAAAGCAATAACCTCGTCAATTTGATCATATTCCATGATCGGAAGGATCGGACCGAAGATTTCATGCTGCATAATTTGCATGTCTGGAGTGACACCCGTTAAAACAGTCGGTGCAATTTTACGTACAGCGTCCACATTTTCATTTTGTGGGTTAAAACTGATGATTTGTGCGCCTTGATCACGTGCATCTTCTAAATAACCTTGTAGGCGCTTGTACTGCTTGTCATTAATAATCGAGGTGTAGTCCTGATTATGAGCAATACTTGGGTACATAGCTTCAACGCACACTTTATAGTGATCTAAAAATTCAGCAGTTTTACCACGAGGTAAGAACACATAGTCAGGTGCAACACAAGTTTGACCTGCATTCCAAAGTTTACCAACAGCAAGACGCTGTGCGACATCTGCTAGGTCAATAGACGGATGAACCAATACAGGTGACTTTCCGCCTAATTCTAAAATCACCGGAACTAAGTTTTCAGACGCTGCCGCCATGACAGTTTTACCGACATTGGTCGAGCCAGTAAAAATCATTTTGTCGAAGGCAAGGTGACTAAAAGCATCTGAAATTGGGCCACCACCATTGACGACTGCGACCAATTCTTGAGGAAATGCTTCTGCGAGAGCTTTTTCGAGCACATCACCGAATACCGCAGAGGCACTCGAAATTTTGATCATGGCATGGTTGCCCGCAGCCAAAGCACAAATCAGTGGGCCTATAGAAAGAAGCAGTGGGTAGTTCCATGGCGTAATAATGCCGACGACACCAAGTGGTTGATATTGCACCCATGCTTTTGCAGGTTGGTGAATAATTCCGACATGGCGTTTGGATGGTTTCATCCAGTCTGTCAAATGCTTGCTATAATATTTAATGTGTTCAAGACATGTGAGTAACTCACCAATCTTGGTTTCACCAATAGAACGGTTACCATAGTCTTGATTAATTGCATCAGCAAATTGATCTTGATACTTAACTAAGATACGCTTAAGCCGAGCCAAACGGTCTATACGTTCCTTCGCTGTAGGCAATGGGTAACGTAAATACGCTTGTTTCTGCTGTTCCAACATATTGTTGAGATGCTGGTGATCAAAAGAATGTGGTGTCATTGAAGTTGTTTTTGTTTGACTATTCATGTCGCACGACCATATCCAAATTAGCGATTAATTAATTTTTAGAGCAAATACTCTAAATAGTCAAGTTACTTTATGTGTTAGTGTTCTAATGCTTTGAAATAAATGGTTGTTTTAGGATGTCTCACACCAAAACCTTAAAAACGAAAGAACGTATTTTGCAGCTGAGTTTGCAGTTGTTTAATGAGCGTGGCGAGCGTTCAGTGACAACCAATCATATTGCTGCTGAACTGGGAATGAGCCCAGGTAACTTGTATTACCATTTCCGAAATAAAAGTGAAATTATTAAGGAATTAATGGAGCAATATCAGCATGAAACGCTAGAAATGTTAGCGCTTCCTGATGATCGTCAGCTTGATGCCAATGATAAAATTCGCTATTTCCAAGTGTTAAGTAGCCAATTATGGGCTTATCGCTTTTTACATCGTGATGTTTATCACTTGGTCGAAAATAATGAAGATTTCCGCAAAATGTATCCACGTTTTGCCGGTCAAGTTATGCAACAAGGGCAGAAAATTTATCGTGCTTTTGTCGATGCAGGCTTAATGCAGATGACCGATTCTGAAATTGAGGCCTTAACCATTAACTTGTGGATCGTGCTGACCAACTGGACCAACTTCCTTTATATGTCGGGCCATATTACTGACTCCAACACTTTGGAAGAAAAGTGGGTGTGGCAAGCACTGCGACAAATGGTGTTCTTAGAAGGCGCATATCTACGTGGTGAAAGCCGTGAAACCTATGAGCGACTGCTCGAAACTTTAGGGCCGTCGGACTTATTTGCAAGTCTTTCAAACGTAAAGCATCAGGTTACTGAATAAGACTATTTAGTCTGGCTTTAAAAAGCGTTAGAATACTCGGCTCTTTTTTCAATTTAACTGATTAGTGATATAAACCAACATGAATATGTCGACCGCTAACACAGCACGCTTACTCATTACCTGTGAAGATAAACCAGGGATTGTGCAAGCTGTATCGAGCTTTTTGTATCATCAGGGAGCAAATATTACCGCACTTGATCAATACGCGACTGAAGCTCAAGGGGGGCGATACTTCATGCGTGTTGAGTTTGAATTGGACAATTTACAAAGCCGTAAAGAAAGTCTAACTCAAACATTTGCAAGCAATGTTGCTGAGCGTTACAACATGCACTGGCGTTTAGCTTTAGTCAGTGATGTGAAGAAAGTCGGTATCTTGGTGTCAAAAGTTGACCATGCTTTGCTTGAGCTGTTGTGGCGTCATGCACGTGGTGGTTTGCCATGTGAAATCACCAAAGTCGTGTCTAACCACGATGCTTTACGTGAATCTGTAGAAAATTTCGGTATTCCGTTTGAAGTTGTTCCTGTAAACAAAGAAAACAAACGTGAAGCTTATGAGCAAATTGATCAATTGATGCAAGGCAATGATTTATTGGTTCTTGCTCGTTATATGCAAATTTTAGACGAAGAATTTGTTCAAAAGTGGGAAATGAAAGTGATCAACATTCACCATTCATTCCTCCCAGCCTTTGTTGGTGCGAACCCATATAAGCAAGCGCATGAAAAAGGCGTGAAACTGATTGGTGCAACAGCGCACTATGTGACTGCTGATCTTGACCAAGGTCCGATTATTGAGCAAGACGTAGAGCGTGTCAGTCACGACTTTACCGTTGAACAATTGCGTGAGTTAGGTCAGGACGTAGAGCGTAATGTACTCGCACGTGCAGTCAAATGGCATCTTGAAGATCGTATTATTGTCGATGGTAATAAAACTGTTGTATTTCAATAAAACGAGATAAATTTTTGAATAAAAGGGCATACTTTAGGTATGCCTTTTTTATATTATGATTAAAAAAAGTCATTAAAACTGACGAATTAATAGTTGCAAATGAAAACACTTCTCATTTATTATTGCCGTACTTTAATTGTGCTAACCGATGAGCATGATTGTATTTTTGACAAAATAAATGCAATCGCTTCTTCAAGGTAACTGAGTTTAATGAGTCAATCTCCCGCTCCAATGATGCAATCACCTAACCCGATGAAAAAGAAAATCATTACTGCGCTTCTCGCTGTTGTGGTAGGGCATATGGGAGTATTATGGGCGGTCAGCAATATGAAAGCACCAGAACTTAAACCGATCGAAAAAGATCCGATTAAAGTTCGCTTTGTGAAGATTGTTGAAGAGAAAAAACCAGAACCTCCGAAGCCAAAACCAGAACCAAAGAAAGAGCCACCAAAGCCAAAAGAAGTTAAAATTGTAGATAAGCCTTTACCACCTCCACCGAAGAAAGTGGAAAAAGTGGAACAGGTGAAAAAGAAAGATGCGCCGAAACCAACTGTTGAAGCGGTCAAAAACGTACCACCAACACCTGTTGTTTCAACTGTGGTTTCTGAAACGAAAGTCGTTCGTGTTGAACCAACACCTCCGGCACCTGTTGCACCACCACCTGCGCCTCCAGCACCACCTGCGCCACCGACACCTAAAACTGTGAGCATTGGTAATGGTGTCAGTTGGATTAAGAAACCGAATGTTCAATTTGAAGATGGTGAATTAAAAGCGTCGTGTACAGTTGAAGTTGCGATTTCTGCAAGTGCTGAAGGTAAAGTCGAATCAGCAACGATTAAAAACTCGACTTGTGGCGCTGCTGTAAACCGTAAAGTGACTGCTGCAGTGAAGCGTGCACGTTTATCCAAATATATTGATAATGGTGTGGCAACTCCGACGCGGGTTGATCAACCATTCAACTTTAAACTTAATTAAGATTCCGGCTAACCCATTAGGAGTTCGAATATGAACTTTTCAGTTTATTGGCAACATGCAGATGCAGTCAGCAAAACACTGTATTTCGTGTTACTTGCAATGTCGATTGCGACTTGGACGATCTTCGTTCTTCGTATTATGGGCACACGTCAGCTCAAACAAGTGGCGTATAACCACCTTGCAGATGCACTAAGCAAACTGAAAGCGAAATTTGCTCCTTTGGCTTTTGAACAACGTAAGGCTGTGGCTGAACAAGCATTACTACGTCAAATTTCGGTAGAAAAAGCTAATGCTGAAAAAGGCGTATCTGTATTGGGTACGATTGCTTCAATTGCACCGTTCGTAGGTTTGTTCGGTACAGTATGGGGTATTTTCCATGCCCTTGTAGCAGTGGGTAAAAGCGGTCAAGCGGGTTTAGCGCAAGTGGCAACTCCAGTCGGTGAAGCCTTGATCATGACCGGTCTTGGTTTGGCTGTGGCGATTCCTGCGGTATTGGCTTATAACATTTGTGTTCGTTTTAACCGTACACTGTCGAATGAATTGCAAGATCAAGCGCATGGTTTATTGATTGATACTATGTTGCAACAAGAATCTGCAGCGAAGAAAGAAGACGTGAAAACTGCACAGCAAAGTTTAGCTGGAGGTCAAGCTTAATGGCTTTTCAATTGGGTGAAGACAACGATGCTGGCATGAATGAGATGAACCTCATTCCGCTCATCGATATTATGTTGGTATTGATGATCATCTTCTTGGTGACTGCGACTGTTGCCAACCCATCAATTCCATTAACCTTGCCACAAACGACTGCAGAAGTGATTGATCTGCCAACTGAAAGCGTAACCATCAGCATTAACTCAGCGGGTGATATCGCTTGGAATGGTGATATTGTCACGCTCGAAGATTTAGAAAGTCGTCTAAATACAGCTGGTCAGCAAGAACGTAAGCCTGCATTGGTATTAAAAGCCGATAAAGAATCACGTTATGACACAGTTGCACAAGTGATGTCGCGTGCGAGTGGAGCCGGACTCAGCGATATCGCCTTTGCCAGTGATAACTAAGCACTGAGCAAAGATAACTAAAAAAAGCGACTGAAATGTCGCTTTTTTTATGTCTCTATTTTGAAAATAGATGCCGTTTAATTAGATCACTCAGATTTGAGTAGGTCTTGAAATTTGCTACGTAATTTCATGAGTTTAGGTGGTATTGAAAAATTACAATAACCTTGGTTTGGGTTACGTGCAAAGAAGTTTTGATGATATTCTTCGGCAGGGTAGAAGGTTGGCATTGGACTCAGTTCAGTCACGATATTGATGCCTTCAGCTTTTAATTCTTCAATACGTTGTTCAGCAAGCTGCTTTTGTGATTCGTCCTGATAGAAAATCACTGAGCGATACTGTGTACCGACATCATTGCCTTGACGGTTCAGCGTGGTTGGATCGTGAGTTGCGAAAAATACATCTAGCAATTGGCTAAAACTGATTTGGCTGTCATCAAAATTGATCTGAATGACTTCTGCATGTTGGGTATTCCCCTCACAAATTTGCTCATAGCTCGGATGCTGAGTAACTCCCCCTGCATAACCACTGACGACTGTTTGCACGCCCTTTAGTTGTAGAAAAACTGCTTCTACACACCAAAAGCACCCACCACCAAATACCGCTTGTTGCATAGTGAAATCCTATTTTGTTCCCTGATGTTTAATATGGGGTTATAGCTAAAAACTGCAATGTACGTCTGTATACTAATCACTAGTTTATGTGCATTAAATGTCTCTGGCATGACTGAACAGTGAATAAAAAAGTCTGCCGAAGCAGACTTTTTTAATGATTTAACGCGGTTGAACAGCGCTTTCATATTGAATTAATAAATTGCCGTGACGGTCTAGCAATTTCAAGGTTTTTCCAAAAACTTGATAATGCGTTACCTTTTCGAGTGCTGCATGGTATTGTCGCTCTAGCCCATTGTTATTGAGACAAGCCATTTGTGTCGCAGCAATCGGGCCAAACGTTATGGTGTCTTTGCCAGCATTATAGCCACCCATTATACGATTACAGCCGTCTGCACCTGAGACACGTTTTGAAGCCGCATCGAATTGAATGCTTGGAATATTATGCGCATTGGGTGCTGTTTTGATTGGAGTGTTGCCAATCTGAGTGGCAATCCAAGTACGATTCTGTAATAGGTTTAAATTTTCAGTTATGGTGTTGTCTTGTGCAGGCATGCTTTCACAGCCTGTCACCACTAAAGTTGAAACCAAAGTTGCAGCAACAAATATTTGTTTTAGCATCGGAATTTCCCCGTGGAAGCATTTCAACTATCTAAGCAAATATCGCACAGATAAGCTAGCCATATTTGTATCATTATTTAAGAATTACAATTGATTGGCGCTTGGATTTGAATGTGAATGCGGCAAACCTTGTCGAATTAATTTGGAATATTGTTCACTGCTCAGTTGCTTGATTTGAGAGACACGAGGGTTAACATGGGCTTTTTGATACCATGTTTTCATATCCCAATTTTGGTCTATGGCATGAAGGTCATACAAATAATTCGGCAAATAACCCGATGCAAATAAGCGGTAATCGGTTGGAAGCTGATGTTTGGAAACCGCTTGAATCATATCAAACACCAGTGTTGTACAATTACTAGTGAGCGTGTTGTACCATTTAGGTTGAGTCCGCAGTTCATCGGCCTTATGTAGATATTCAATAAACAGCGCCTGCATTTCAGATTTTGGCATGTTTACGGGGAAGAAATAGACCTGTTCTCCGCGTGTATTGCTGCGGGTATAGATGATATCTTTTTCATCTGATGCAATGAGGCTCAGTTCATATTTACGGAAAAATCCACCAATCGCAGAGAATTCTTCATTTTTCTCTTTGCGAATTTCAATCGAAAACGTCAGCGGTGGTCGGTCAGCAAAATCAAAACTGACCAGTGTATGGGCAATTTGCGGTCCCATCCAATACGAGGTAATGATGTTGACGCCATTGATTTGACTCAGGTCATATTGGCGGGTTTCCCAACGCGGGGTATAGCTGCCATCGGCATGCCAGTCGAAATTACGCACATTGTGCAAGGTGACAAGATTGCCTTGCTTTTCATAATGTAGAATTTCTGCTACTTCAGGATTCCATTCACGATCTTGGCGTGCCTCCATGCCAAAATACCAAAATAGACCACAGATAAAGCCCGCAATATAAATCAAGACATCTTTACGACGGCTAAAAAAGTGTTGGGTAATATAGATGCCTAAAATGCTCAGGGCGAAAGCAATCCAGATCCCAATGATAATGCGGCTGCTTAACCAGCCTGCCGGTTGCTGTATCCACAGGGCGGCACAGAGCCAAATCGAAGAACAGAGGACAAACACACTAAATAGAGCATGAAGAATACTTCGCCCTATTTTTTTGAACATTACTTGTTGGTCACTCTGTTGCATATTTTTCTTTTAGCTTAAGATTTTTCTTTATTTTCGGTAAGTTGCGAACTCAAAAGCAATCCCAGTTTTGTCGTCGATATGTTGTTCTGACGCCACTTTTTGAAAGTCCGCAGGAATTTCAGGATAATGCGCATCACCTTGAACATCGAGTTCAACATGCGTGAGTTCTAAACGGTCTGCGATGCCGATGGTTTGCTTAAAAATTTCACCACCACCAATAATAAACAAACTTGTTGGTTTTTCTGAACTTGCGACATCAGCAACAGCTTGCGTTAACGCCTCGTCGATACTATATGCAACTTTGGTGCCTTCAAATGACCAATTGCTATCTCGTGTAATGACCCAATTGACACGCTTCGGTAGGGTACGTCCCATAGACTCTAAGGTTTTGCGTCCCATAACTACCACACCACCTTGGGTGATGGCTTTAAAGTGCTGTAAATCGGCAGAAATATGCCACGGCAAATCATTACCTTTACCAATGCAGCGCTGCTGATCCATAGCGACAACGTGCACGATTTCTAAATTTTGAAATGCCATAGTTTGAACTCAAATAGCCGAATTATTTGCCGTCTATTAGAATGCAAAATCCCGCTTGAGGTAAAGCGGGATTTTGCTTTTCACTTGGAATTTCTAAAAATTAAACCGCAACAGGGGCTTTAATCGCAGGATGTGATTCATAACCTACGATTTCAATATCTTCAAATTTAAAATCGAAAAGATCGGTAATTTCAGGATTGAGTTTTAATTGGCACAGACCCATTGGTTCACGTGTCAGTTGCAACTGCGCTTGTTCGAAATGGTTGGCATATAAATGTGTATCCCCACCGGTCCAAACGAAGTCACCTACACCTAGACCACAAACTTGCGCAATCATGTGTGTTAACAGGGCATAGCTGGCAATGTTAAACGGCACACCTAAAAAAACGTCAGCACTACGTTGATATAATTGGCAGGATAATTTTCCGTTTTGGACAAAAAATTGGAATAAGGTATGGCATGGTGGCAATGCAACATTACCTGCCTCATTTGGGTTCCAACCCGACACGATTAGACGACGAGAGTTAGGATTAGTTTTGATTTCATTGACTAACCATTTAATTTGGTCAAAACCATCTTGTTCATATAGGCCATCGGCTTTTTTGGTTGCACCGAAATTACGCCATTGATGACCATAAACAGGACCTAATTCACCGGCAGGACGACCAAAACGAGCAGTTTGTTCTGCTGTAGACCATTCATCCCAAATCGACACTTTATTGTCTTGCAAATATTGAACATTGGTATCGCCTTTAAGGAACCACAACAGTTCAATCACGATAGAGCGGAAATGAACTTTCTTGGTGGTCAGTAAAGGGAAACCTTGAGAAAGATCGAAGCGCATTTGATGACCAAATACAGAACGTGTTCCCGTACCCGTACGGTCGCCCTTGTCGCCGCCGTTGTCGAGAATGTGTTGTAAAAGGTCTAAATACTGGCGCATGTCTCTCTCATAATTTGCTAAATTTCTTGTGGCACATATTAGCTTGTTTTGCGTGTGGAAGAAACTGTGATGGGCGCTTGAATATAGTCAGGTTTAAAAAATCCAAAACATACGGTGTTTATTGGGTGATGACCAAATTTTGCAGGCAACAAGAGCTGAGTTGCCTGAGCTGAAGACGTCTATTTATAACAACTACATCAAGTGTTAACGAGACAATATGTCTGTTAAATCAAGCATGAGCTTAGAAAATGAAGCTCTATTTTTTACATATTGAGAGATGCTTCTTTCGCAGTGTTGAAAAAAGTACAGATAAGTTTGATTAAAAAATAAACGTGATTTTTCTCATTATGAAGAGGTGATATTGAACAGCTATTTTTGATTAAGAGTTTGATATCAAAAATAAATATATTTGAATTAAAAATAGACGGTCGTATTTAAATGTGAAGATTTGTTTAAGAAATCTTACATTTTTTACATGAAAAAACATGATTTACGCGGTACTATCACCCTCGTTAAAATTTTTGAATGCCTAAATATAGGCGGGAGTGTGGGTTAAAGAATGGCTTATGATCACAATGTAAACTTGAGTGAAGTGCATGCTCCAGTTCAGGCAAATATCATAATTCGTTCTCAGGCGAGTAAAAATACGGGCAAGTCCAATACCACTCAAAAAGCAGCGACTAAAAATGTGGTATCCCGAAATGGTCAGCGTATCGATATCGATCGTTTGACTGGATTTTTACAAGGCATTACCCGCCAAAGCAGTACTCAGAAATGTGCCCGCAGTGTTCGTCTAGCACTTGAGTCCGCAGGGGCACGTTTTAACGGTCACCCCGTTGCCGCAGCAGACTGGGGCAGCACATTACAAAAAATTGGTTATCAAAAAATTAATTTAGCGTTTGATCGACCAAAGAAAGGCGATATTTATATTATCGACCGCAATCAAAGTAGCCGTTATGGTCATATCGCAGCATATTCAGGTAAGGATTGGGTGTCTGATTATCGTCAAGCGGGTTATGCGGTCTATCGAACTCCAAATGTGAAATATAGCTATTATCGCTTAGCAGATTGATAATCCTTCAGTGAAAAAAGGTTAGTCTTCAAACCTTTTTGCACGCTGACTGTAGATCGAGACGATAAATAATCCAATTGCAGCAAAGCCCACACATTGCAGCGCTAAAATCCAGCGTTGCTCATTGGGTAGAAAATAAATTAAGCACACTAAACATAAAATTGGCAAACCAGCCAAACCGCATTTTAATGACTGAGACAGTGTTTTTAGTTTGTCTTGTCTGAGCTTATAAAGCAGATCAATCATCAAACCAATGGCTAAACTTATGCCCGCAAAGCGGGGATCTAGTTGTTTTTGTTCAGCGCATAGAAAAATAAGCACGCAGGTACTAATACAAATGATGAGCTTGATTTGTCGGTTACAGCGCTCAGAGTACCAAAACGTCAGCATTTAAATTTTACCTTGGGGTGAAGTTTTCTCGTTTTTATTCAGTAGAGAAATCGGGGAGAGTAGGCAGATCGCCAAAGCCATAAAGCCAATGCCTTGAGCACCCGGAATCAAAATTTCACCCTTATTCATGTTGATAAAAACCAATGCTAACAGCAGTGCAATCGGTATCCAGGTCAATAAACGATAGAGCAAACCTGTTGGATTTTTTGCTGCAAAATGAATCTTGCAATAACGACAAATCAGGAAAATGACGCCTGTACCCATGAACATTAGAATGGCTTGAAGTGTTAGGGGTTCCATCCAATACAGAACACCGGTCAGTACGGCCATCGCAATAAAAAACAAGATTTTTTTAAGTACAGAAACGCTGGGGTTAAACCAAAATTCAAGCATGGATCGATAGTTTAAAAATAAGCTGAATAAACTTTAGCACAGATCAGTTGTCTAATTCAGTCACTTCATGTGGAGTAAATGCGTATGAAGGAATAAATTTCAGCGCATAAAAAAGCGAGGCTTGGACCTCGCTTGCTTAAAGATATTTAGAAAATATTAATGATTCTTTTGTGGACCCCAGTCATAGATTTTTTTCTGGTAGGCATACCACATCATCCATAGGCCAATCAGAATCATCGGAACCGTCAGGAATTGACCTTTACTCATCCATCCAATGAACAGTTGACCATTGTCCGGCTCACGGAAGAATTCAACGGTGAAGCGTGCGATACCATATCCGATGAGGAACAAGGCTGAAACGGCATAACGTGGACGAGGTTTTGAACTAAACCACCACAGCACGATAAACAGAATTAAACCTTCACAGAGGGCTTGATAGAGCTGCGACGGATGGCGCACCAACTGAAGTGGATCGGTCGGGAAGATCATGCCGAAAGCAAAATTTGGGTCAGTCACTGCACGACCATATAGCTCGCCACCAATAAAGTTCCCAATACGACCAAACATTAAGCCTGTTGGAACGCAGGGTGCGATAAAGTCGAGGGTCTGGAACCAAGTCATTTTATATTTCTTGCACCACAGTAACATGGCAATCATGACCCCAAGGAAACCGCCATGGAAGCTCATACCGCCTGTCCAAACTTGGAATAGCCACAATGGGTTGGCAAGGAACTGATCGAAACCATAAAAGAAGACATAGCCAAAGCGTCCACCAATCACGACACCCAATGCACCGTAGAAAATCAGGTCTGAGACCATTTCTGCGTTCCAGCCGTCACGTTGTTTTGCACGGTAGGTTGCCAAGCCCCATGCAAATAAAAAGGCCAATAAATACATCAGACCATACCAGTGAACTTGTAGTGGCCCCAGTGATATCGCCACAGGGTCGATATTTGGATATGTCAGCATTGCTGTTCCTTGTCATTATGTTTTGCACAGATTTTAGCTGAATGTGCTGAAAAATGTTGTACATTCAATGTGTAAAGATATTGAGAGTTGAATATGTGCATTGTGGCTTTTGCTTGGCAGGTCTTGGATGACATGCCACTCTGCCTGATTTCGAATCGTGATGAGTTTTATCATCGACCGACGGCAGGCCTAAAGCAATGGGTAGATAGTCCGATTATTGCAGGGCAGGACTTACAGTCTGGTGGAACATGGATGGGGATAACCGCTCAAGGGCGTTGGGCGATTGTGACCAATTTTCGTGATGGTCGTGATCAGACCACATATCCCACTTCACGTGGCGCTTTGATTCAGCAATTTTTAGAATCTGAGCAAACGCCCATTCGGTTTGCGCAAGCACTGGAACAAATCCAATGTAATTATGCTGGCTTTAATTTATTCGTTGGCGATGCCACTCAAGCCGTTTATATGAGTAATCGCGGTGAAGCGCCACAAGTCTTAGCCAAAGGGGTGTATGTCACATCTAATGGTTTAATGACTGAACATTGGGAAAAGACCCGACATTTACGCAAACGTTTCACGCAAGAATTTTTGCCGATGCTACAAAGCCAGCAACCACAGGCGGACATAGACGCCGCTGCGTGGGATATTTTGGAAGATGAACGTAAAATCATTCCAGCGCTGCTACCCAATACTGGGATTCAGGCGGAAATGGAACATTTGCTGTCTTCAACCTTTATTCAAAGTCCGGTGTATGGCACCCGCTGTTCAAATTTATTATGTATGCGGGATTCACAGTGGCATTGGCAGGAAAAACAGCAACAGGGTGAGCAACAAGGACAGATCACCCAGATAGAAGTGCATTTAAAGGTATAAAAAAAGCCGACGATTCGTCGGCTTTTTTTTTAAAGGTGTTTTATGCGGTTTTTTGCGTTGGCTGAGCTTGTTCTATCGCTTCGCCAGCAATCACACCACCATCTTTACGGGTGATGACTACGGTCGCTGAGCGAGGACGTGAAGTCGCTGCTGCATTGGTTTGTGATGCAGGCCAGTGGCTGGTCGGTTCAGAATAGGATGCTGAATCTTCACCGGGATGTTGCACATTGATAAAAATCGCTTTGTAGTCAGGTGTCATCGTCACACCTGTGATTTCACATTCTTTAGGTCCAGTCAGGAAGCGACGTAAGTTTTCGTCATTCAATTTTGCCCCCACAATGGTTTCTTGACCCGATGAGGTCGTGGCTTTCGTGCCGTCACCGACTTGACCCGGAAGTGCAGCAAGCATCATACAGTTGGTGGTATCGGTATAAGCACCGTCATCGGTTTGAATCCATAACACACCACGTGGGTCGAACCACATCCCATCGGGTGAAGACAAGTCGTTATTGTCATTTAGACCAGATAAGTTAATGTTGCTCGCCATTTTTGCTTCAGCACCAAACAGGTAAATATCCCAAGTAAAGCTGAGCGCTGTGGTTGTATCACCGTCTTCACGGAAACGGATAATATGACCGTTGACGTTGCCTTTACCACCTTCAGGGTCGGTGTAGTTACGTGGGTTGGCAGCATCTAGTGCATGCGTCGTACCACGGTTCGAGTTATTGGTGAGGGTCACATAGACTTCACCATTGTCTGGATGCACAGCGACCCATTCAGGGCGGTCCATTTTGGTAGCACCGACAGCATCTGCGGCAAGACGTGCGAAGGTCAGAACATCTGCTTGTGAGCTAAACGGATAAACGCTGTTGCTTTGGTTTAAACCATTGACGTTATAGCTCAATTCAATCCATTGACCTTTGCCGTCATTGTTAAATTTGGCAACGTATAACTTACCGTTGTTCATGTATTTGTCACCTGCAGCATAGCCACCGTTGACATCTTTTTTATTCCATTTTTGGTCGGATACAAATTTATAGATGTATTCACCGCGTGAGTCATCACCCATGTAAAATGCGAGGTTGTCATCTTCACGTAAGCGACTTGCACGGCAGTCTTCATGTGCAAAGCGACCCAGTGCTGTACGTTTTACGGGGTTTTCACGACGGTCAAATGGATCGATTTCGACAATCCAACCAAAGGTGTTTGGACCATTACGATAATCTTCTGCTGCCTGAGTACCGGTAACATTCGCCGACCAACGGTCATATAAATCTTGAGACTCATTACTTCCAATCGCTGTTTCCCAACCATAGCGCGAGTTTGCACCCGCTTTTAGACCATAACGGTTGAGTGCCACAATTTCAGCCGGACTACGTTTGGCATCATCGTCTTTTGCACGAGCGAAGTAACCAATGAAGTTTTCTTCTGTCGTCAGGTAAGTGCCCCACGGGGTATAGCCATTACCGCAGTTGTTGTGTGTACCACGGGTTTGCTGGCCATTGGTTGAAAATTTCGTGCAAACTAAGCTTGAGCCTGCAACTGGGCCTTTAAAGTCCATTATGGTCGATGCGGTAATACGACGGTTAAATGGAGAGTTTTGTACCAGTTTAACGGCTTGAGTCTTGCTGTCTTTTTCAATTTGAATGACAGAAACACCGTGTGCATTGACTTCACGGATAACTTCATCTTCAGGGCGACGACCTTCCACTTTGGTTGGGCCTTGCGGGTGCAAGAAGGTTGGATTGATGTATTCATGGTTCATCACCAACAAACCTTGGTCAGACTGTTTGGCATCATAACGTCCAGAGGTGGTATTTAAACCAAAGAAGCTCATACCGTCATGGCAGTCACCAGAGCGGAATTGGAAGCTCGGGCCAGAAGGAACATTGTTATCATCCCACGCTGGGTATGCAGGGTTAATCGAGTCACCCATCGCATATAGCACATGCGCTTGATAGCCTTCAGGAACAGTCACAATATCGTCTAAATTTTTTTTCACCGGTGTGAAATTGAACTTGGTCGGTTTTTGATTTGGATCGGTAACTGGTGGTTTGGTATTGCTATTTGAATCTGAGTCATTGTCATCATTACACCCCGTTAATGAAGATGCCAATGCAAGTGCGACTGCACCACTCGCAGTCTTGGTAATCAAGCTACGACGGCTGATGCGCTGTTCTAAAATGTCACGAAAATGAAGGTTATCCGAAGTGTTGTTATCAAGTTCTTGATCTTCGTTATATGGCATGTTTGTCATGAATTTAAATCCTGGCAAAGGTGTGCTGGGTAAAAGTTGATCACATAAAACTATCGATAAAATATGACAATGCTTTGAAGCTAATGTTGCAAACTGATGAAATAGGCGTTTAGATTTCGCTGCATGAAAATTGCAAAACATTAAATGGGCGCATAAAAAAAGAGGCTATCTCAGCCTCTTAGGTGTAAAACTCACCAAAATTGTCGAAACATCAGTTTGTTTAAGTTGCAGATGTACGTCGTTTTTCAATCAGCTTGCCAAAGAACAAACCCAGCTCAAAGAGCATCCACATGGGAATGGCCAGCATGATCATCGAAAGCGCATCGGGTGGCGTGGCAAACATGGCGACAAAAAAACAGCCGACGATAATAAAACGACGCTTCTCCACCAAGGTTTGAGTAGACACCACCCCGATCAAAATCAAAATTAGCGTGATGATGGGAATTTCAAAGGTCAGCCCAAACACCAAAAATAGCTTTAAACAGAAACTTAAATAACTATTGATGTCAGTCATAGGGGCGACTGTTTCAGGGGAAACACTCATAAAAAAATGTAGGATGGACGGCAGGGCAACCCAATAGGCAAAGGCAATACCGGCATAGAAGAGGACGATACTGCCGAATAATAAGGGCATCGCCAAATGCCGCTCTTTTTCATACAGTGCAGGTTTGATGAAGGCCCAAAGTTGATAAATCACGAAAGGCATCGCGAGCATAAGCGCGACAAAGAAATTTAGCTTAAACGGCGCCATAAAGGTGGCGGTCACATCCGTTGCGATCATGGATGAGTTCATCGGCAACTGCGCACGCAGAGGCTCTGACATCAATTGATAGCTTTGATTGGCAAAGGGCAATAAACAAAAGAACAGAATCAAAATGAGCCCTGTAATTTTGATCAAATGCCGACGCAAAATCACCAAATGTTTGGTGATCGGCATTTCTTCCAAATCAGGCACAGTGTTCTGTGAATTATTCAGTGAAAGATCTGTCATACGGCCACCTGATATTCTGCTAATGCTTCGGTCGAGCTTAATGCAGCAGATTGATCTGTTTTAATTTCGTGCTTTATTTTCATTTGGGGTGTAACCATGGCAAAGATCGTGCTCTGACCACGTTCGATGTATTGATAACGTGGGGATAAATTTTTATTGTCAGGTAGGACTGCTTCTTGTTGTTTTTGCGCAGTCTGTTCTATGGGGTGTTGCGTTTGTTGCAATTCATTCATCTGAGCCTGCATACGCGCTTCGAGGTGTTGAATACGTTGCATTTCTTTTTGCATTTCTTCACGAAGTTCGGACATGCGAAGTTCACGATCAATGTCAGTTTGCACGTTACTGATCAGTCGTTTAACTTTCCCGTACCATTTACCTGCAAAGCGGATACCTTCAGGCAGTTTTTCTGGGCCGAGTACGATCAGCGCAATAATGCTGAACACCAGTAATTCGCTAATACCAATATTAAGCATTATGACAACCCCTTAGCTTTGAACTGAGGAATTGGTTTTATTTTGAGCTTCATGCTCTAGCGTGCGAGGCTCATTAAGCTGTGTATTTGCTGCGTCTTCATCACGCATCGATTTTTTGAAATCTTTGACCGCGCCGCCGACATCTTTGCCCAAGTTTTTTAGTTTTGATGTACCAAAGAGTAAAATCACCACAATTGCAAAAATCAGTACATGCCAAATCGATAGTCCAGCCATCTTGTTATCCTCTTGTTGGTCTGCACAACATTTCAGCAGTTGTAGATGACAGTGAAGTGACCAAGATGTTGCAGTTTAAAGACAGCCGCGAAGCTTATGTTCAGTGTTACTATGCATGGATTGAGCAGTGAGGGTGGTGTAGTGGCGTTTCTTCTTCCGATATTGGGTTTTTTAAGTGGCCTCGGATTGGCATCTTTATCAGGAACCGCATCGCTCAAATCGATTTTCTCTAGCTTACTTGCACGCTGTTTTATTCCAGCCGTGATCATCTACAACATGGTGTTCTATCAAGCAGGCAGTTTAGCGCTCATGCTCTTTAGCTTTAGTGTTGCCGTGCTGATGTTTTATTTATTTCGCTGGCTGTTAAAAGATAGTTTACGTGCCTTGTGTGTCAGTTATTTGAACTTAGCTTGGCTGGGTTTTCCTTTTGCATTAGCACTGTTTGGCCCTGAAATTAGTGCAGCGATGGTGGCTCTGTATGTCGGTGGCTCTATCTTTGGCAATATGTGGGCCGTGACAGCCGTCAGTTCAGCCCAACTCCCATGGTCGAGCGTGATTCAAAAAGTGGCGATGTCACCGCCTGTATTTGCCTTGATGATTGCAGGTGTCTGTCGAATAGTTGGACTACAACATTTAGAAGAACATCAGATCTTAGATTGGCTCTATCAGGCTGCAAAAATTGGAATGAGTTTCACAGGGATGTGCGTCTTAGGCATGTGGCTGCGCCAAACTAAGGTAAAGTGGCATGATCTGATGAACAGTAGTCGTATTTATGCGATGAAACTCACCGTTGGCGCGGTGATCTGTAGTTTGAGTTATGCCTTTCTTCCGATTCCCCAGATCGAGAAATATATTGGGGTGATGTTCATGCTGTTCTGCTTACCCCCTGCAGCCAATATTGTGGCTTTAGAAACGCATTATCAAGGAACAGGCACTTCGGCACGTTATATTGCTTCAGGCACGATTATGAGCTGCATCGTCGTCAGTTTTTATGGGTTAATTTTGCATCTTTTTTCGCTTTAAGATGAAAAGTGAATTATAGATGCCCACAAAGGGTGACTACTTAAGCTGTTTGCGAATCTGCCAATCACGCACGAGGGCGTATATCATTGCGATACCTATCAGGCCTGGAAATCCAACCTGACCTTGCGACAGATTAAGCATGATCGACAGCACGATCACCACTGCAAAAATAACGTAAGTGGTACGAAAGCCTGAGGTGAGCGGGTAGGTTAGTTGCGCATGGCAATGAGGGCAGCTTATTTTTTGAAAACCAAGAAATGAGCGTGTTGGGATTTCAGTTGAAGTGTGATGGCAAGCGTTGCATATGATCTGTATCGGTTGAAGTGCCATAATTATTCTATTTTTATTCAGGGATTGGAGTTAATCTTTGGCATTAAGATTAACTCCAATTCAAATTATTTCAAACTTGCTTTAAATAATTTCATCGCCTGACCACGATGGCTGATTTTATTTTTTTCTTCTTTTGATAATTCAGCACTAGAAACGTTTAGTTCAGGCAGCCAAAACAGTGGGTCATAGCCAAAGCCATTTTCACCGCGTGCTGCTTCCATCACTTCACCGCGCCAAATCCCTTGGAAAATTTGTGGGAGTGGGTCTTCTGCATGTTGGACCAAAGCCAAGACACATACAAACATCCCTTCGATGGCTTCACCCTCTTTACGGAGCGGTTTGAGGTCAGCAAGCAACTTGGCATTGTTAGCGGCATCATTGCCATGTTCACCTGCATAGCGCGCAGAGTAAATCCCTGGTGCGCCACCGAGTACAGGAACGCAAATGCCAGAATCATCTGCAATGGCTGGTTTGCCTGAAATTTTCGATGCGTGACGCGCTTTGATAATGGCATTTTCAACAAAGCTTAGACCGTCTTCGATGGCATCTTCAATGTTCAACTGACCTTGTGGAATCACTTCAACAGGAAGATTAAGCTCGGCAAACATTTTTTCAAATTCTGCAATTTTGCCTTTGTTATTACTTGCAAGCACCAAAGTGCCTTGAGATAACCAATCAGTTGAAGCCATGTGAATATTCACCATAAAACAAGATTTGAGGCTATTTTAACAAGATGCTGTGGCTGACAGGCAATAAAAAAGCACCCGAAGGTGCTTTTTAAGATTCAAAACTTATTGTGCTTGAATCCATTTGTCTGCACGGTCACGTGCTTGACGAATTTGGTCTTGGCTTAAGTTGGCTGCCAATGCCGTTTTCTTACCTTCAGACAAGCTAATCACTTTGTTGTCGAGCATGCCATCACGGGTAGAAAGCTCATACCATTGGTATGCACCCATGTAGTTTTTCTTTTGCTCTTCCATCATGGCTAAGTTAAAGCTTGCGCGGTTATCACCACGGCTAGCTGCTTTTTCGAAATATTGACGAGCAAGCGCTTCATCTTTTTTAGTCCCAATGCCATCTGCAAGCATACGACCTACATTAAGCTGTGCTGCAGATAAACCTTGATCAGCAGCAGCCTTATACCATGCAAAAGCTTGACGTTCATCTTTGGCAACGTCTTTACCTTGTTGATATTTAGTGCCTAAGTAAAACTGAGCACCGGGCTGACCTGCTTTAGCAGCTTTACTTAAGCTGTGAATATCCATAATTGAATATTGAGCAGCTTGGCTAGAAACTGAAGATGATGGAGCAACATAATCCGCATGGGCTTGTATGCTAAAAAGTCCAATCAGTAGCGTCGTGCTTAATAATAATTTTTTCATAGAGCGCTCACTCGATAAATTGCGACTTCACCAAATAGATTTGGGAGACGTTTACTCAGTAAACTGTCTTGTTGATCCCCATTCACGGCAAGTCGGTTAATAATCCGGATGTTATTCTCAGCACACAGCGCTTCAAAATCACGGAAAGTACATAAATGAATATTGGGCGTGTTATACCACATATAGGGTAACGCGTCTGAAACGGGCATCATTCCTTTTAATGCAAGGAAAGAACGAGTCTTCCAATGTGCAAAGTTTGGAAAGGTAATAATAGCCTGTTTCCCCACACGCACCATGTCTCTTAAGAGAACGTCTGGTGCATCTACAGCTTGCAAGGCTTGTGCCATAACCACATAGTCAAAAGACTGGTCGGCAAAGCGACTTAAACCTAAGTTCAAGTCCTGTTGGATGATATTTAACCCGCGACTGACTGCAATTGCAATCTTTTCTTGATCAATTTCTAAGCCATATGCACGAATATTGTGCTTTTTGCTCATATGTGCAAGCAGTTCACCGTCACCACACCCTAAATCGAGTACGCTTGAATCTGGTTTAATCCAACGTTCAGCCAGTTGATGATCAATACGCATTAGTTGGTCTCCTTCGGTGTTTCTTGCAGGTGTTTTACACCGCCTAGGAATGCACGTAAGCTTTTCACATATAACGGAATCGGGAACAAGAAAGAGTCATGGCCTTGTTCAGCATCAATATCCACATAGCTCACAGGCTTATGATTGCTAATTAATGCATCTACAATTTCTTGCGAACGAGCAGGGGCAAAACGCCAGTCCGTTGTAAACGAAACAACTAAAAATTGACACTTGGTTTTAGACATCGCGGTTTTTAATGATTGCTCATATTCACGTGATGGATCGAAATAATCTAAAGCCTTGGTCATGATCAAATAGGTATTGGCATCAAAGTTACGGCTAAATTGCTCACCTTGATAACGCAAATAACTTTCGACTTGGAATTCGACGTCAAAGCCATACATAAATTTACCTGACTTTAAGTCACGGCCAAATTTTTGTTTCATGGCTTCTTCAGAGAGGTAAGTGATATGACCGACCATACGGGCCAAGATCAAACCTCGCTTAGGATAACTATCATTTTCTAAATAGCGACCATCATGGAAATCAGGGTCAGACAAAATCGACTGACGCGCCACTTCGTTAAAGGCAATGTTTTGCGCAGACAGTTTTGGTGTACTCGCAATAATCACGCACTTTTGTAAACGATCTGGATAGTCCACAGACCATTGTAGAGCTTGCATGCCCCCTAAAGAGCCGCCAATCACCGCATACCACTGCTGAATTTCTAAACGATCAGACAACATGGCTTGGGTTTTGACCCAGTCACGGACAGTCACTAATGGGAAATCAGGACCATAAGGACGATTGTCATTTTCAGGATTTGGAGAGGTCGGTCCAGTAGAACCGCTACAGCCGCCAATATTATTTAGTGCTACGACAAAGAATTTTGACGTATCAATGGCTTTGCCTGGTCCAATACATGCGTCCCACCAACCCGGCTTACGGTCATCTTCATGATGATAACCTGCTGCATGGTGATGGCCTGACAGAGCATGACAAATCAAAATGGCATTGGATTTGTCCGCATTCAGTTCGCCATAAGTTTCAACCATGAGCTCAAAACGTGGGAGTATGCGATCGCATTCGAGCTCTAACGGCTCTTCAAAAATAAACTTTTGTGGGGTAACTAAGCCCACTGAGTCAGCTGGAAAAGACACAGGAATAATTCGCCTTAAATCTTTAGTATGAATAATAAAAGGATACCACTTGAGGGTATCCTTCTAAAGTCATTTTATTGCTATTTGATATTTAAAGCATTGAATTAGACTGCAGCAGCAATCACTTGTTCAGTACTTAAAACACCTTGTTCAATTAAACGGTTCGTGCTAGCAATAATCGCTTCAATCGATGCAGTCACGATATTATCATGTACACCTGCACCGAATGCAGACTTACCTGTACCTTTCACTTGAAGTTCAATTAATGCCAATGCTTTGGCATGCGCGCCTGAACTGATGCTACGTTCTTCATAGTTCAAGACATCAATCGGTAACTGCAAGGCATTTAAGATGGCAGAGATTGGACCGTTGCCTTCACCGCGCAATTGCTGGATCTCACCGTTCACTTCGACATCAAGCTCAATGACTTGTTTGCCATTTTCATCATGTAAGCGGTAGTTTTTCGCCGCATAATGCGTATCTTTGGCAGCCACATAAGTGTCTTTAAACAATGACCAGATCGCTTGCGCAGAAATCTCAGTACCGTCTTCATCTGTTTTTTGCTGTACGATTTGCGAGAACTCAATTTGAATACGACGAGGCAACACCACGTTGTAATTTGATTCTAACAAGTACGCAATACCGCCTTTACCAGACTGTGAGTTGACACGAATCACGGCATCATAGTCGCGGCCCAAGTCTTTCGGGTCGATTGGCAAATAAGGCATATCCCACATTTCTTCGTTCTTTTGGAACTCGAAACCTTTTTTAATGGCATCTTGGTGTGAACCAGAGAACGCGGTGAAGACCAAATCACCAGCATACGGATGACGAGGGTGTACCGGCAAGCCTGTGCATTCTTCAATGATTGAAATGATTTCGTTAATGTTTGAGAAATCTAAGTTTGGCGCAACACCTTGGGTATACATGTTCAATGCAATCGCTGCAACGTCCACGTTACCTGTACGTTCACCATTACCAAACACACAACCTTCGACACGGTCAGCACCAGCCATAATCGCCAACTCAGAAGCGGCGATACCACAGCCACGGTCGTTATGACAGTGTACAGAAATAATCACACCGTCACGGCGTTGAATGTTGCGGTGCATCCATTCCACTTGGTCGGCATAGACGTTCGGACCTGAAACTTCAACCGTTGCAGGCAAGTTTAAAATCACTTTGTTCTCTGGAGATGCTTCCCAAATTTCAGTGACCGCATCACAGACATCTTTAGCAACTTCTAGTTCTGTTGCAGTAAAACACTCTGGACTGTATTGGAATACAAATTCAGTTTCAGGCTGTTTTGCAGCGTATTCTTTGACTTTCGTTGCGGCATTAATCGCTAATTGTTTTGCACCAGCAACATCAACATTCAACACTTTATTGCGGAAGGTTGGAGAGTTTGAGTTGTAGATATGCACGATGGCACGTTTTGCACCTTGTAAAGATTCAAATGTACGTTGAATCAAATGATCACGTGCTTGAACCAAAACTTCGATGTACACATCATCAGGAATATGACCGCCTTCGATCAACAGACGGGTGAAATCAAAGTCGATTTGTGATGCAGAAGGGAAGCCGATTTCAATGTGTTTGAAACCAATTTTCACAAGCATTTGGAACATTTTGAACTTTTGTTCAATGTTCATTGGCTCGAAGATCGCTTGGTTACCGTCACGAAGGTCGGTACTCATCCAGATCGGCGCTTTATTGATTTCGTTATTTGGCCATTGACGGTCTGGTAAGTCTACACGTTGGTACATGCGACGGTATTTTTTGCTTGGATCTGCCAACATCATGTGAAAACTCCTTATAGCACCGTGGATAAATGTCGTGGATAAACGGCAAGGTACTACTTATATAGATTGTGTCTATTCTAGCAATTTACAAGTTTAATATCGGAGTCTTTAGTCGAAAGTCGAAATAAATCTGTAAAGATTCACATGACTTAGCTTTACCGTAAGCTCGTAAATGTATAACTAAATATTAGTCCATATATTCCGGAAATAATTTCCTATTTTTGCGTCAAGATGCCATTACTGGAAAATATTTTTCTATAAAATTAGCTTTTTTGAAAAATATAATCTTTATTAATCTCATCGACGGTGGCTGTTCCCATCAATGCCATTGTAATCTCAAATTCTTCTTTCAGTATTTTGAGTACATGGGCAACACCTAAAGCGCCCGCTGTAGCTAAACCATAAATGCAGGGACGGCCGACTAATACGGCAGATGCACCCAAGGCTATCGCTTTAAACACATCTGAACCACGACGAATACCACCATCATATAAAACTGGAAAATCCTTAGGCACAACTTTTTTAATCAGTTCTAAGGCGGTGAGAGGGGAAATGCAACCGTCCAGTACGCGCCCACCATGATTCGACACAATAATGCCTTGTACACCGTGTTGCAGGGCAAGTTCAGCATCATGTGGACTGACAATGCCCTTTAAAATAATCGGTAATGAGGTGTTTTGACTGAGCCAAAGGATATCGGCCCATGTCGGTGCGATTTTCATCAGACCGTTAAATACGGGATGGTCGCCATCATTGAGCTCAGGCAATGGGATATGTGCAGGGGTATGCGGATGTTGCATGCCTTCAGGCAAATGGAAAAACACTCGACGTTCACGGTCACGAATCCCTGTATGCGGGGAATCAATGGTTACTACAATCGCTGTGTAAGCATGTTCTTCTGCCATCTTGACCAGTGATAATGACTTTTCGCGCTCACCTTGCCAATACAATTGGAACCATTTGTACGGATTGTCCTGCTTTAACTCACGCATATCTGTATTGGTAAACGTACTGAGGATCATATTGCTGCCAAGGACTTCGGCAGCGAGGGCTGTTGCAGCTTCGGCGTCAGGATGAAATTGTTGTTGATGACCTATCGGGGCTACAAAAATAGGATGTGGGAAACGTTGCCCTAAGATTTCGATTTGGGTATGACCTTGGGTTAGATCTTTCAGCATACGTGGTAGCAGTTGTATCTGTTCAAACTGAGACAAATTGCCAAGGACACTGTGTTCATCCATCGAGCCGCCTTGCAAGTACTGCCACACCATGTTGGAAAGGTGTTTTTCAGCCTCGACTTCATAATCTGCAATCGTTTGCAAATGAGCTGGAATCTGAGTGAGTGGCGCTAAAATGTTGTGATCAGTCATTGTCAGTTTGTCCATGTCTATTGACCTTGAGCTTTAAATTTCGGCCCATTTGCGGATGAGGTTGTGATACAGACTAGTCAACTTGACGACTTCACTATGTGCATCACCCAATTGCATACGCAAATTTTGAATGCTTTGATCGAGATTAAATAACATGTGACGCTCAGCATCTTCACGGATCATACTTTGCAACCAAAAAAATGACGCAATACGACAGCCTGCAGTCACAGGAGTAACTTCATGCACACTAGTAGATGGATACAAAATCAAATCTCCGGCAGGCAATTTCACTTCGTGGTAGCCATAGGTGTCTTCTACCACAAGTTCACCGCCTTCATATTCTTCGGGTTCACTTAGAAAAATCGTGCAGGACAAATCGGTACGAATTTTTTGATTGCTGTCGGGCATCCAGCGAATGGCATTGTCGACATGGAAACCAAACGTTTCACCATTTTCATAGCGGTTAAAATAGGGCGGCAAAATATTGAGGGGGAGAGCCGCTGATGTAAAAAGCGCGTGTTGTGACAATTCATGCAGAATAATGTCACCTAAATGCTGTGTTAATGGATGGTCTATATCTAGCTGTTGGTTGTTTTTTACATTTTTAGACAGTGAGCCCGTAGTTTTTTGACCATTAATCCATTCTACTTTTTGCATTTCTGTGCGGAAGTAGTTGACCTGTTCTTTACTCAATACATTTGGGATATGGTGAATCACGGCCTAACCCTTTGGAACTGTAATATTAATGTTTTGATCATATACAAAAATAGCCTCGAAGCGAGGCTATTTGAGTCAATACCATAAATTATTTATGGTATTTATTTTTTCTTAGTATTTGAAGTTAACAGATAGAACTGCGCTGCGACCTTCTGCTTCAGTGGCATAGTGAGATGCGTAGGCTTTAGTGAAATAACGTTTGTCAGAAAGGTTATTTACATTCAACTGTAAATCCACATTTTTGTTAACGGTATAACGCGCCATGGCATCGTAGCGTACGTAGCTTGGAACCCATTTCGTATTGGTAGCATTACCAAATACTTTATCCATGTAGGTAGCGCCACCACCAATTGTGAACTGTGGAAGGACTTGGTAAGTTGTCCAAAGTGTTGCTGAGTTTTTCGCAACGTTTTGAACTTGGTTACCATTGCTTGGATTTGCAACATAGTCGTCACCGACTTTCGTGAAACCACCGTCAACTAATTCGCTGTCTAAGTAGGTATAACCTGCCATTACAGCCCACTTATCAGTTACATTACCTGTAACACCAAGTTCGATACCATCAACACGTGTTTCACCAATGTTGCTTGTAGTACCCTCTGTTGTTGTTGCACGTGTATTGGTTTTTTCTGTACGGAAAATTGCAGCAGTTAAGTTTAAACGGTCGTTTAATACATCCCATTTCGTTCCTAACTCGTAAGTTTTAACCTCTTCGGGTTTAAGGTTTTCGATTGCTGCAGTAATACCTTCTGAGCCATCACCACCATCAACACCGACTGGATTTGAGGATGTCGCATAGCTTGCATAGATACTGCTATTTTCAGTTGGTTTAAATGTTAAACCTGCTTGCCAGTTAATAAAGTCTTTTTCATTTTTGATTGATACTTTATCGCCAGCTTGAGCTTTAGCAGGATTTGAGGTCACATTGCTGTTGAGCGCACCATAAGTCATCGTTTGCTCTGTTGAGTAATCATCCCAACGTACACCCAAATCTAAGATCCATTGTGGGTGTAATTCAATGCTATCAAGGAAATATACTGAAGTATTTTTAGTTTCGATATTATAAAGATCTGCGCCAGCAGTACTTAAAGAGCCTGTCCAATTACCACGGTCAGGGTTTTGCACTGATGTACACCAACCATTTGCGATCGAATCTGCCGGACAAGATTGATGTGCAGAGCCTGTCGAGTTTTTGCCGTCAATAATATACTGGGTACGATCTGTTTCTTGATCTGAATATTCTGCGCCCAAATTAAAACGATGTTTTAAAAAGCCTGTGTCAAATTTACCAGTTAAAGCCAGTTGATCAGTAAAGCCATCTGTATCCGCAATTCGTGAATTTGCACGTGCCCATACATTTCCCGTTAATTGACCGGTTGATTTATCAAAAAAATTACCTTTTGAGTCATCAGGGTTCGTCCAAAGGTAATCATTTTTAGATTTGCTATAAACTGCAGTATTGGTCAATGTCAAATCGTCAGTTAAGTCATGTTCTAGCTTGATAGTACCAATGTGATTTTCTTGTTTTTGGAAATCACGATCTTTCCAGCCGTAATACATACCTTGTTTTACATCTATTGGCTTACCATTACCATTTAGGCCAGCATTTGCATTTGTTGCTGCAAAAGGGTTGTTATAAGGAATGCCTGAATCAGGGATATCGTCCGATTTTAGATAGTAATAGCCAACAGTTGCACGAGTAGGGGTATCTAAACCAAAAGTAATGCTTGGTGCAATACCAGCACGTTTGTATTCAGCACCATCAGCTTGACCTGCTTTCTCATTCATGTGTCCCATAACGGCAACACGTGCAGCAATCCCATTGCCAAAATCTTTGTTGCCATCAAGCGTCACACGTGCATAAGCATCTGTTCCACCAGCAACTGAACCTTCTAAAAAGTCACCTTTTTTCGCAACTTTCGAAATCATGTTGATACTGCCGCCAGAAGTACCTGCACCACCCATAGCAGAAGCTGAACCTTTGGTAACTTCTACTTGCTCTACAGCAAACATCTCACGGTTTTGAGAAGTTGAGTTACGTACACCGTCAACATACATTGAGCTTTCAGAGTTATAACCACGAATAAATGGACGGTCGCCATTTGGATTGCCACCTTCACCAGCACCGAGGGTAATTCCAGGTACTGTACGTAAAGCATCACTTAAAGTTGTGACTTGCGTGTCTTCAATCAGTTGCTTAGAAATCACTGATACAGATTTTGGTGTATCAAGAAGGGGAGCAACAAATTTAGCATTCGCAGATTTATCAACTTTTAAGCTTGGTGCCTTTTCAGCAACAACTTCTTGGTTAATCGTTGGAAGTTGAGTAACTTGCTCTTGCGCGACTGCATTAACAGCAATGACAGAAAGAGAAGAAGCAATTGCTGAAGAAACAATTTTCTTACGTGTTTTAATGAAGGCCATTTCGAACCCGATTTGGAATAGTGAATTTGTATGCGAATAATAATGATTCTTATTTGTTCTTACATCTTTATGTAATTGTAAATCACGATAAATAATCATATTGTGATAGTAGTATTTAATGTAATGATATAACAAGTATTAATTAAGGCTATGTTTTTATTTAATATTGATAAAATATATTGTTTTTTTATATTTAATTGAGATTATAAATAAAGCTATGATTGTGAATTGAATAAGCATAAATCGTAATTGTTAATGCAAAAAAACCTGCCGAAGCAGGTTTTTTAGTTTTGTCTTTTATAAGTACTAAAAGTTAGAAATCATAAGAAATGGATAACCAGTAGTTACGACCAGCTAAGTAAGTTCCAGCCATTGAAGAACCTATAGTCATGTAGTCATAGTAAGATGTCTCTACACCTTGGCTATTGATATAAGTTCCATTGCTTGTGAAGTCTTTATCTAATAAGTTATTTACAGAACCATTAATACGAATATTGTCGTTAAGGCTATAACTTGTACCGAGGTTAAATAAATTATACCCCTTCAACTTATTGCCAGTTGCAGCATAAATGATGCCAGCATCACCAGCAGTTTGGACTGTACTATAACGTTTACGATCAGATTTATACTCATGCTGTAACCAAACATCGAGTGAAGGATTAATATGCCAAGTAGATGTCATATTAAAAGCATTTTTGGGTACGTTATTTAGGTACGAGCCTTTATTTTCACCTTTTGTGATCTCACTTTCCATATAGGTATATGCAGCTTTAATATCCCATTCAGGGATAATGCTGTATTTCAAGCTAACTTCAATGCCCTTAGTTTCTGCTTCATTGGCATTAATACTTTGTGAAAAACTATCTTGAGTAATATGGGAACCATAGCTGACACAACCTGCTTGGTTTGGATTTGTTTCAGAGTAACAGTTCCAAAGGTCAGCTCCATCAGTTATCAGATCTTCAATTTTATTAAAGAATGCCGTTGTGGTTAAGTCAAAGCTACCTTTGTTATAATTAAAGCCTAATTCATAGTTGGTGGATTCTTCAGGTTTAAGATTAGGAGAGCCGACACCAAAAGTTGCACCTTGACCACTAACACTAATCACGCCATTGTGTAATGCTTTTGCAGAAGGTGCTTTGTAACCCGTACTTACACCACCTTTCAGTGTTAGATTTTCATTAGTATTCCAAACTAAATATGCTCGTGGGCTGAAGTGACCACCAAAACCTGAATGATCTTCATAACGTCCACCTAAAGTTAAAGCAACTGAATCTAAAAGGCGCCATTCATCTTCAGCGTAGAAAGATAATGAGTCTTTTTTGAATTTTGAACCCACGCCCGCAATATCGTCAGCAATTTCTGCTTCTTTATATTCGGCACCTAATGTGATTTTATGATCTGCAATAGGCATGACGATATGTGTATCAGCAACAAAGTCAGTGTTTTCTAATGTACGATCTGTACCTGCAAATGCATTTAATGGGAATGTGTTTCGTGGAATAGTACGGCCTACGGTTTCAGTAGTTGTATGGCTTACGTAAGATGACCATTTACCAAAATCATAGTTACCCTCATGTCCAGCAGAAATTTGATCACGGTTAAATTCTAGTTCGTCTTTATAACCATTAGCACGGCTCGGTGTGTCTTGAGTGCCCAGTCGATTATCATCATTTTTATAGTTTTGACTTGAATGGAAGCCATCTAACCAGAAACTATTTTTATCATCTAAGTTAAAGGATAATTTACCACCAAAATCAAAATTATCTGCTTCACTTGGGCGTGGGTCACGGCCAGATGTACCTGGAATACGTTCAGATTTTTGACGGTCCAAATAAGAACCGCGTAGCTGCATCCCTAATCGTTCGCTTATAAGAGGGCCATTTAAAACAAAACTGGTTTTTGCTGAGTCGGCTTCCCCATTATGTTCCATGAGGTTACCACTCACAGTAACATTACCAGTCCATGTATCAGACACTTTTTTAGTAATAATGTTGATTACACCACCCATTGCCTCTGAGCCATAGCGAGTAGCCATAGGACCACGAATGACCTCAATACGCTCAATTGCAGCAAGGGGTGGTAAGTAACCATTTGATGATTCACCGAAACCATTTGGAGTTACGTCAGAAGATGTTGTTTGGCGACGTCCATCAATTAAAACCAAACTATAGTCATTACCTAGACCACGCATTTTTACGTTTAAGCCGGATGTTTTACCAATACCGTCACGAATATCAATGCCCGGAATGTCAGCTAGTAAATCTGCAATGCTAGAAGCATTTTTCTTTTCTATGTCTGCTTTTGTAACAACACTGATTGAAGCAGGAGCATTCTTGATCTTTTGTTCAAAGCCCGCTGCAGAAACAACAATGGTTTCCATCTGTTGAGCTTGAGATTCAGTCGTTTCAGCATGTGCGAAACTCGTAGTAGTTACAATTGCCCCAAATAAAGCAGCGGAAAGAGGGTTGAGATTAAATTTACTCATAAAAGAATACCAAATATGGACAAGATAAATATATGAAAATAAATTAAAAAAATATCATTAAGAATAATAGTGAGAAAGTTTCTCATTTTCAATGGTGAATTAAAAAATAATCAATATTTCTTCGAATTAAGCTGAAAAATTCTAAAAATAAGAAGGGCATCCATGCCTGAATTTATAGTGTTATAATCCATTTTTGTATATCTTTAATTGTTGTCATATAATGTGGCACTTTTTTTTAAAACTGTTTTAACTAACAAATTATCGAGGAAGCCATGCAAGTAACTTCTGAAGCGGTTTCGGGCGTTGCCCGTCGTTTAAATGTATCTGTACCGACGAGCCGTATTAACGAGCAGTTTGAAGCTCGCTTGAAACGCACTGCCAAAACTGTGAAGATCAACGGCTTCCGTCCAGGTAAAGTACCTGTAAACGTTGTTCGTCGTGAATACGGTGCTGGTATCTATCAAGAAGTTGTAAACGACATCATTCGTGACACAGTATTCGAAGCGATCCAACAAGAAAAAATCAATGCTGTTGGTATGCCAAACATTGAAAAAACTGAAATGAAAGATGATGCTTTAGTTTATGAAGCAACTGTAGAAGTTTATCCAGAAGTTGAAGTTAAGTTCGAAGGCCTAGAAGTTGAACGTAAAGCAACTTCAGTTGACGACAAAGACGTTGAGAAGATGATTGAAAATCTTCAAAAACAACGTGCTTCATGGGTTGAAACTAAAGGCATGGCTAAAAAAGACATGCAAGTAACTTTCGACTTTGAAGGTACTGTTGATGGCGAGAAGTTTGAAGGCGGCGCTGCTGAAGACTTTAAACTCGTTCTTGGTTCTGGTCGTATGATCCCTGGCTTCGAAGACGGTATCGTTGGTATGAAGAAAGGCGAAGAGAAAGTTATCGATGTAACTTTCCCTGAAGACTACCAAGCTGAAAACCTTGCTGGTAAAGCTGCTCAATTCAAAATCACTGTTAAGCTTGTTGAAAAACAAAAACTTCCAGAAGTTGATGCTGAATTCTTAAAAATCTTCGGTCTAACTGAAGAAGAAGGCGTTGAAAAACTGAAAGCTGACGTGCGTAAAAACATGGAACGTGAAGTGAAAAACGGTCTTCGTAACCAAGTGAAAGGTGCAACTTTTGATGCCCTTGTAGCTGCAAACGAAGTAGAACTTCCAGAAGCAATGGTTGCTCAAGAAATTGACCGTCAACGTCAACAAATGATCCAACAATTCACTCAACAGTTTGGTGCTCAAGGCGCTAAAGCGTTTGATTCAAGCATGCTTCCAGATGACCTATTCAAAGAGCAAGCTGAAAAATCAGTTAAACTTGGTGTATTAGTCAGCAAAGTATTAGCTGATGCTAAAATTGAAGTTGATGCTGCACGTGTTGATGCTTACATCGAAGACATGGCTTCTTCTTACGAAGATCCTAAAGAAGTAATCGAATACTTCAACAACGATAAACAGCAACGTGCTCAAATCGAAGCTGTTATACTAGAAGACCAAGTTGTAGATCACATCTTAGCTTCTGCTAAAGTAACTGATACAACTGTGAGCTATGAAGACTTACTGAAAGAGCAACAAGCTCGTCAACAAGGCTAATTTCTAGCTTTCAAAAAAAGGCGCATTAAGCGCCTTTTTTTATCGAAATTTGCCCCCAAATAAGTTGTCCTGATTTCACAATGCTTATGAAAAAAATATCTGTTATTTAATTGGGAATCTTTTGCAATTTCGACAAATATCCCTCATATTGTGAATTATGGGTTGAGTCAGAAAAATTTAGGAATAAATAACGTATGTATGTTCCAACAATTGAAAACGCACTAGTGCCGATGGTGGTAGAACAGTCATCTCGTGGCGAGCGTTCTTTTGATATTTATTCACGCCTTTTGCGTGAACGTGTGATTTTTTTAACCGGTGAAGTTGAAGACAACATGGCAAATTTGATTGTTGCCCAAATGTTGTTCTTAGAAGCAGAAAACCCAGATAAAGATATTCATTTATATATCAACTCACCAGGCGGTTCGGTTACTGCAGGTATGGCGATTTACGATACCATGCAATTTATTAAACCTGATGTTGTGACTTACTGCATGGGGCAAGCAGCATCCATGGGTGCATTCCTGCTTAATGCCGGTGCTAAAGGCAAACGTTACTGTCTTGAAAATGCCCGTGTCATGATTCACCAACCACTCGGTGGTTTCCGTGGTCAGGCATCTGACATTGAAATTCATGCACGTGAAATTCTATTCATCAAAGAACGTTTAAATCGTTTAATGGCAGAGCATAGTGGTCAAGACTACGAAACTGTTGCTCGAGATACTGACCGTGACAATTTTATGACAGCGCAAGCTGCGAAAGAATACGGTCTTGTGGACGAAGTTTTATCTAAACGCCCATAAGTTTTAAAGAATTAATTATTGGAGTGAATATGTCCGAACATCCTCAAGGACAAAAGCATTGTTCATTTTGCGGTAAAACGCAGTCTGAAGTCGGGAAACTGATTGCAGGTGAGGACGCGTACATCTGTAATGAGTGTGTGGACGTATGTCTTGACCTAGTTCAGACCAGTCAGCAAGTTGAATCAAATGACTGGGCAACTCGTCCTTTACCAAAACCGCATGAAATCCGTGCTGCGCTTGACCAATATGTGATTGGTCAAGATGTTGCGAAAAAGACCCTCTCTGTTGCGGTATACAACCACTATAAACGCCTAAAAGTTGGCACCAGTGGTAAAAAACCAGAAGACGGTGTAGAGATTTCGAAAAGTAACATCATGTTGGTTGGACCAACAGGTTCAGGTAAAACACTGCTTGCTCAGACACTTGCGCGTCTTTTAGATGTGCCATTTGCGATGGCAGATGCAACGACTTTAACTGAAGCCGGTTATGTGGGTGAAGACGTTGAGAACATTGTTCAAAAACTCCTTCAAAAAGCCGATTACGATGTAGAAAAAGCGCAAAAGGGCATTATCTATATCGATGAAATCGACAAAATTACCCGTAAGTCTGAAAACCCATCTATTACTCGTGATGTATCGGGTGAAGGTGTTCAGCAAGCGTTATTGAAAATGATCGAAGGTACGGTTGCGTCGATTCCGCCTCAAGGTGGTCGTAAGCATCCGCAGCAAGAATTTATTCAAATTGATACTTCAAATATCCTGTTTATCTGTGGTGGCGCATTCTCTGGTCTAGAGAAAATCGTACAGCAGCGTCAAGAAAAAGGTGGTATCGGCTTTACAGCTGAAGTGCGTAAGAAAGATGAAACTAAAAAATTATCTGACTTATTCCGCCAAGTTGAAGCGACAGATTTGGTTAAATTTGGTCTGATTCCTGAATTTATTGGTCGTTTACCTGTGATTGCCACCTTGGAAGAACTCGACGAAGAAGCATTGATGCAGATTCTGACAGAACCAAAAAATGCATTGACACGTCAGTACCAATATTTATTTGAAATGGAAAATGTTGACCTTGTATTTGAAGACTCAGCATTACGTGCCGTGGCTAAAAAAGCCCTTGACCGTAATACGGGTGCGCGTGGTCTACGTTCGATTTTAGAAAATTCATTGCTTGAAACGATGTATGACCTACCAAGTCGTTCAGATGTGGGTACGGTTGTCATCAATGAAGCGGTGATTAATGGTGAAGCGGAACCTGAATTTAAATCAGAACGTCAACCAAAGAAAACTGAAGAAGCTGCACCGAAGTCAGATTTAAAAGTTGTGAACTCTAAATCTGCTTAAGCGCTATTCGTCTGAAACGTGTGTAAATCCAAGATTTGCACACGTTTTTTATTTCCAAAAATAAAGGCAGAATGTTAATCTCAGCAGGATGGCGTGGATGCCTGAATGTAAAAAACTGAAAACAAAAGTGTAAAAATAAAAAAAGACGCAGTGAGGGATAATCATGCGTGGAGTTGCAATTCTACTTTTAAGCAGTGTAGCGCTGCTGGGTTGTCATGGAAAATCAGCCATTGAGCAAACGTCATTGGCTTCAACATTAAAGCCCGTGGATCCTGAAAGTAAACCGGATCATATTGAGCAATATCGATTGGGTATGTTTACCATTGGTGGTTGGATCAATCAGAAACAAGGTCGACATTTTCAAGAAGTGAAAGCTCAACATGATCAAGCAGCGATTGTGTATTTATATCGTCCAGACAGTAAATGGAATCGTCAAGAAATTGTGGCCAGCAGCTTATTTCTGAACAGTGAGCGTATTCCAAGTTTATTGAATAATCATTATTACTGGGTGGAGTTACCGGCAGGGAATTACCGCTTATCGTCCAGTCGCCCTTTGGGGGTGAATCATTTTCAAAAACCTAAATATTTAGACTTTGATGTTGAAGCAGGTCAAACTTACTTCATTAAATATGATGAAGAGAATTTATCCAGTAAAAGAACGGTTTCAGGGCCATTGCTGCTCATGCCTGAAAAAATTGGTCGAAATGAAATCGCATTTACAGAGTTGAAATCCAACAGTTTTAACTTTGTGGCAGAAGATCAAAACACTGGAAAAGTGCGGAAAAGTGCGCAGAAGTTGAAAGCACCTCATTATGATCCTGCGGAAGATGTGCAGTTGACCAAGCCTTTTAAACTGTGGAATCCATTAACTTGGTAATGTAATTAGCTCGTGTTTTTGAGTGTGTGAAAATATTAAATAGCGAATGTCATTCGACAAACAGCCTAAATATTGACATTAAAAAAAGCACCCGATGGGGTGCTTTTTTTAGATCTTGAATGTGGCGAAATTAGTTCGCAGCAGCATCAACTACTGGGATTTTACCAATTTTTGCTTGCCAGATTTTTGGTGCAGTCGCGTGTACAGAAGTACCATTTACGTCAACAGCTACAGATACTGGCATGTCTTTTACAACAAATTTGTAGATCGCTTCCATACCTAAGTCAGCGAAAGCAACCACTTCAGCTTCACGAATCGCTTTCGATACTAAGTACGCAGCACCACCGACAGCCATGAGGTAAGTTGCTTTGTTGTCTTTGATTGCTTCAACAGCAGCAGGACCACGATCAGCTTTACCAATCATACCGAACATGCCAGTTGCTTCAAGTACTTGACGTGTGAACTTATCCATACGTGTTGCAGTTGTTGGGCCAGCAGGACCAACGACTTCGTCACCGACTGGATCAACAGGGCCAACGTAGTAAATAAATTTACCTTTTAGGTCAACTGGAAGTTCTTCACCTTTGTTTAACATGTCAACCATACGTTTGTGCGCAGCGTCACGACCCGTATAGATTGTACCGTTAAGAAGTAGTGTGTCACCTGGTTGCCAAGAGTTCATTTCTTCTTGAGTGATGTTATCTAAGTCAACACGTTTAGACGTTGATGAATCCCAAGTTACTGCAGGATAGTCTTCAAGGCTAGGCGCTTGAATATGCGCTACACCTGAACCGTCTAATTGGAAATGCGCATGACGAGTTGCAGCGCAGTTAGGAATCATACCCACTGGTTTACCTGCAGCGTGACATGGGTAGTCTTTGATTTTGATATCAAGAACAGTCGTTAAACCGCCAAGACCTTGAGCACCAATACCTAAAGCATTTACTTTTTCGAAGATTTCGATACGAAGTTCTTCGATTTGGTTTTGTGGGCCACGACGAAGGAGTTCGTCCATGTTGATTTCTTCCATCAATGCTTCTTTTGCAAGCATCATGGCTTTTTCAGCAGTACCACCAATACCGATACCGAGCATACCAGGAGGACACCAACCTGCACCCATTGTTGGAACAGTTTTAAGTACCCAATCTACGATAGAGTCAGAAGGATTAAGCATTGCAAGCTTAGATTTATTTTCTGAACCGCCACCTTTAGCAGCAACAGTAATATCAACTTTATTACCCGGAACGAGTTTGTAATGAATTACAGCAGGGGTGTTGTCTCTGGTATTTTTACGACCAAAAGCAGGATCAGCTAATACTGATGCACGAAGAATGTTTGAGTTTTCAAGATAACCTTGACGTACACCTTCGTTGATTGCATCGTCTAGGCTCATGGTTAAATCAAATTTAACGTCTAAGCCCACTTCAAGAAATACGTTCACAATACCCGTATCTTGACAGATAGGACGATGGCCTTCTGCACACATACGAGAGTTAATTAAAATTTGTGCAATCGCGTCTTTTGCGGCTTTGTTTTCTTCACGGTCATACGCACGGCTCATCGCTTGGATGAAGTCCTGTGGGTGATAGTAAGAAATGAACTGAAGCGCATCTTTTACCGATGTGATCAAGTCATCTTGCTTGATAATAGTTGTCATACAAATATCTCTTGAGCGGGCTGATAGCTAGCGGGCTAAATTATAAGACAAAAACACAGTTGTGTGGGTATTTCGCTTAATCTTTGGCCGAAAGTTTAATAGGGTTTAACAGTGCCGTGTTTCGCTGTCATCAATAGCCTGAAATGACGTTTTCACTGTCATATTTCATGAAATATTTGTCACATAACTAGAGGATAAGATTTGTTTTTGTTTCTAAGATTTTGAAATTAAATAATATTTATTATTTTTGAATATTTCATATTTGTCATATAACTGTCATAAAACTTTTACATAATGACGTCATCAAAGTTAGAGTGTGAAATATATGGTTACTCCAGTGTTGTCAGTTATTGGTTTTTCTCTGTTTATCGCAGCAACTTGGTTCTACGGTCAACAAGAAGATCAAGCCTAAAGCTTTATCTTCTTTTTTTTGCTTTAAATTTTATAAAAAATAATATTCTTCTTCAAATCTTCAAATCTTCAAATCTTCAAATCTTCAAATCTTCAAATCTTCAAATCTTCAAATCTTCAAATCTTCAAATCTAATCATGAGTAATAGCTAATTTTTAGTCTTTGCGTCAATGTGTGTGATAATCATCGATGATCTTTGTTGCTTTCAAATTTTTTACAAGACTTCAATTCTAAACGTTATGATTTGAAGCAAATAGATGACAGGTAAAATTAAAAATGGGCACTGTTACTGTTCGACCAACTGTTGAATCAGATTGGGAGATACTGAAAAATTTACGGCTAGAAGCATTACAAGACAGTCCCGATGCATTTACAGCAACTTATGAAAAAACCAAAACTCATAGTGAGTCTGAATGGCGTGATAGAGCTGCGCAAAAAATACCATGTCAGTTTCTATTGGCATTTGACGGAATAAGAGCAGTCGGCATGGCTGGAGGTATTATTGATGAACAGCATGAATTTAATGTGGTTGCAATGTGGTTGTATGAGAATTATCGGGGAAACAGTGTTGCTGATCTTTTAATATCTAGTCTACAAAATATGCAGCAAACCAAGGTTATACAAAAATTGTACTTCGTGTTGAATTAACTAATTTACGAGCTACTCAATTTTATTCTAAACAAGGTTTTATAAAAGTTCTTGAGCAATCTTCTTTAAAATCAGGCTTAGAGCTTAGCAGTCAAAAAATGGAGTGCTTGCAGTTCTTTTAATGGTCAACTTTTTTCGTATATAAGTGCTTAAAAAAATAACTCTAATTTTTATATTATCAAATATTTATATTAAACATTTGTTTTATTTTTCATGTAATTGTCATGGGATTGCAAGTGTATTGTCATACAGAGTCTTTAGGTTATTGCAGTATTTCTCAAGGACCAAAGAGGTTAGACGTTGAATTACAAAGCACTCATCTGCTGTATGGTTTTCACCCCCATGCTGACAATGCAGGCAGCACAAGCAGAATTTATTAAAGATAGTAAAGCAGAAATAGATTTTAAAAATTATTATTTTGATCAAGATCAAGAGCCTAACGATAAAGATTCGACAGTTTGGGGACAAGGTATTGAATTGAGTTATCAATCTGGTTTTACCGAAGGTCAAGTCGGTTTTGGTTTAGATGCTACTGCGGCAGCAGGTATACGTTTAGACGGCAGTAAAGATAAAGCCAAAAATTCGTTGATGTTTCCTTTAGAGGGTGATGGTAGTCCAACAAATTATTGGACACGTGCATATCCCACTTTAAAAGCGCGCTATCAGAAAACTGATGTAAAAGTCGGGGAGTTACGCCCTAATTTACCCATTTTAAGTCGAAGCTTTGCTCGCTTGCTCGAATCTGCCTATTTAGGTGGTCAAGTCACTTCTAAAGATGTAAAGGGATTGACTTTAACGGGTGGTTACGTCACTAAAGCAATTCCACGTGCATCACGAGATGCTTCAAAGCTTTCTATTAAAGGCGCAACCGAAACCAGTGATGGGTTTATGTTTGGCGGTGCGGATTGGAAGCCCAATAAAAATTTAACGCTACAGTACTATGCTGGTGAGCTGGATGATTTTTATGTACAGCAATTTATCGGTGTGAAACACAAATTTCCGTTCAGTGAAAACCAGAGTTTTAATACGGACTTACGTTTATTTGATACTCAAGCGACTGGAGCTAATGAGCGTGGTGAAAAAGGCTATGGCGCTAAAGTAGATAACCAGACAGCCAGTGTAGACTTCAAATACAAATTTAAAAATCATCAGCTGCAATTTGGCGCGCAAAAAATTGGTGATGATGGCGATTTTCTGCATATGAATCAGGGCAGTTTAGATAATGGTGCGGATGGTACGTTCATTTATTTGCCAACAAATCGTTTGTTGCAGAACTTTACTAATGCAGGCGAAAAGTCCACATGGTATGGCTATCGATATGACTTCAATAATCAATACTTAAAAGGCTTAAATGTATCGTTCCTGAAAGTACAAGGACGTGACTTTGGTAAATGTGGTTGTGCAACTGAGTCCGAAATTGACTATACCTTGCGTTATAAAGTTCCAGAAGGGAAATTCAAAAATTTAGGTTTTACCGCTCAGTACGGAAAATTCAAAAAAAGTACAGGAACTAAGCAAGAACAAAGCCGTATCTACTTGACCTACACCCTGCCAATTTTCTAATCCAAAACCGATCAGGTTAATTTATTAATAAGTTTATAGAGAAATAAAATGAATCATTTTAATTCGAATCGTCGTCAATTCTTAAAGGGTTTGATGGGAGTCGGGTCTTTAGCGTTATTTTCTGGACTGAGTCCAGTAAGCACGTGGGCAAATGCCAAATTTCCGATTAGCCCGTTTCAATTAGGCGTTGCTTCAGGTGAACCTTGGCCAGATGGTTTTGTGATTTGGACCCGAGTTGCACCATATCCACTTTCAGTGGATGGTGGGATGCCGAAAGAAGCAGTTGAAGTAGATTGGGATATTGCTACAGATATTGAATTTAAGAAAATTGTGCAAACTGGGAAGGCGCAGGCACATCCTGACTTACATCACACAGTACATGTAGAGATAAGTGGTTTAGCACCGATGACACGCTATTATTATCGATTTAGATTGGCTGGTTATGAAAGTTCTGTAGGTACAGCAAAATCGGCGCCAGCAGCACATCAAATGCCAGAACGAGTTCGAGTCGCTGTAGTGGGCTGTCAGCATTATGAAACGGGTTATTACACGGCTTATGACTACTTGAGCAAAGAAAAAGAGATAGATTTAGTTTTCCACTATGGTGACTATATTTATGAAGGACCAGAGGGTAAAGGTGGGGGGCGTGCAATTGGAGATCTAAGAATTTCAATTCCTGCACGTCAACATATTGGTCCGGAAATTCAAACTTTACTGCAATATCGTATTCGTTATGCACAGTACCGTGCGGATCCCGATTTACAAGCTGCACATGCATCTGCACCTTTTGCGATGACGTTTGATGATCATGAAGTAGATAACAACTGGGCTGCAGATATTGAAGAAAAAGGCGAGAAGAAAGACATATTTTTACTGCGCCGCGCAGCAGCGTTTCAAGCATGGTATGAATATATGCCTGTGCGTTTAAAACAGAAGCCGAACGGCCCAGATATCCTTGCTTACCGCACTTTAGATTATGGCAAAATGCTACGGATGAATATTTTGGATACACGCCAGTACCGTTCTCCAATTTTATGCACCAAAGCTCAGTTAGAAGATGGGTTTGATAAAATAGATTACTGCCGTACTGAGAATAGCCGAAATGAGCAGGTTCTTGGTAAAGCACAAGAGCAATGGTTGGCGAAGCAAATGCGCCATGATAAGCGTTGGAATGTCTTGGCACAGCAAATTCAGGTTATGCCTTGGGTACGTTATAACAAATCAGGCAAAGCTTATTTTGGGAAAGATACGTGGAATGGCTATCCATACGCACGCGAGCGCTTGATTGAATCTATCAAAAAAAATGCACCTCATGGTAATACAGTAATTTTATCAGGAGATTTGCATCAATATTTTGCAGCGAATATTCCAAGTGATTTGAATGATTTTAAGAGTCCATCGATTGCAACCGAATTTTTAACTACATCGATAACCTCTACCGGCAATGGTCAACCAATCCGTCCAGGGCAGGAAGATGTGCTGAAGTTAAATCCACATATCAAATTTATCAATGATCAACGCGGTTATCAGACTTTAGACTTTTTTAAAGACTATATGTGTACAGACTTAAAGGTTCTAGACTTTGTTGAAAAACCAGGTGGAAAAATGACGACCGTAGCAAGTTTTGAAGTGGCTTACGGCAAGCCAGAACTGAAGCAGATTGAATCTTAATAAAACGGTATCAAAATACTTCTGCTAAATTAAATAAAGCGCTTAGATGGTTCTAAGCGCTTTATTTTTATATTGGACATTCACATCTATTAAAAACCACTGCCCATGCATGTGATCTACTATCTATGCAATGAGACAAGATGCTGATTTTTTTAATCAGATTTTTTGTGTGTGGCAGAAATAAGATGGTTAATTTCAGTTTTGGCTTTAATCATATCGGCTTGGAATTGTGGATCTGCCTGCAAGCGTGAAAATTGCGCAGCTCCCATAATACGGCCAGCATCGACATCACTTTGCCAATGCATATTGCACACGACTCGGCTTTGCCCAAATTCAATACCACGTTTAAGAATTTGACTTTGACGCTCAGGACGTAACTCTGCTAAGACTAATGCATATGTCCAACCGATAGTTGTATGTCCAGAAGGATAGGAAACATATTGATTTTTTTCATTTTCTTCTTCAGGGGTACAAGTGCTGACATTAAAATAGCTATATGGACGTTCACGGCTATATTTCTTTTTTGCAGTTTGAGTAGAGTATCTACTATCAAGTTTAATCTTTCTTAAAATTTCAAATAAAATAGGTGTATTTTTCTCATTAATTTCTACGCCAAATGCAGATGAAAAAGGTCGCCCTAAGTGTGCATTTGAAACATCAGCATCAATTTGTGCTTGCTGCCAGCGAGCCGTATTTTTCAAATATTGAGATTGTTTAAAAATACTTTGATCACGAATAAAATCTCCACTATAGGCTTGTGGAGGAGTAGATAATATTTCAAGACTATTTGGAGCTGAGTCAGGTGTTAGATATGAATCTGCGGCCATGGAGTGTGCGCTTAAGCAAACCCATATTAATGTAGAGATGGCACATGGAGTATAAAATTTTAAGTTTGTCATGATATAGCTAAGTTTTGAATAATTAAAAAAGCGCTCATACCATAAGCAATAATATTGACTCTAAGATGACAAGAATTAATAAATGAAAATTATTGCAATATAAATAAGATTGAAATGCGGGAAAATCGGAATGAATAAAAAAACCACCCAATCTTTCGAAAGGGTGGTTTAGAACTCGAAACTAAAATTAAGCTTCTTGCTGTTCGGATTGGATTGCTGTTAATGCAATGGTAAACACGATGTCATCGACCAAAGCGCCACGAGACAAGTCATTTACAGGCTTGTTTAAACCTTGCAGCATCGGACCAACACTGACAACATTTGCAGAACGTTGAACTGCTTTATAGGTTGTGTTACCTGTATTTAAGTCCGGGAAAATAAACACATTGGCACGACCAGCCACTTTAGAGTCAGGTGCTTTAGAGCGTCCCACACTTTCCACCGATGCAGCATCGTATTGAAGCGGGCCATCAATGAGTAAATCTGGACGGCGTTCTTTGGCAATGCGTGTTGCTTCAGCCACTTTCTCGACATCTGCACCTGCACCAGAAGTACCTGTTGAATACGAAATCATCGCAATGCGTGGGTCAATACCAAAGGCTTTCGCTGAATCTGCAGATTGAATCGCAATCTCTGCAAGCTGTTCTGCATTTGGATCTGGATTAATTGCACAGTCACCATATACATAGACTTCATCTGGTAACAGCATAAAGAACACAGATGAAACCAATGAATATTCAGGTGCGGTCTTAATCAATTGGAATGCAGGACGTACAGTATTTGCCGTAGTATGTACTGCGCCTGAGACTAAGCCATCCACCTGATCGAGTGCAAGCATCATGGTGCCTAAAACCACAGTATCTTGTAGCTGTTCACGTGCTTGTAGATCATTGAGTTTACCTTTACGCAGCTCAACCATTTTAGGCACATAGTTTTCACGAATCAGATCTGGATCAATAATTTCCAAATCATGTGGAAGTTCGATATTACGTGCTTTTGCAACTTCAATCACGGCTTCAGGTTTTGCCAATAAAATACAGTGTGCAATGCCACGTGATTGACAAATGGCAGCCGCCTGAATGGTGCGTGGTTCATCACCTTCAGGTAGAACAATTCGTTTTTTCGCAGCAATAGATTTTTGTACCAATTCATGACGGAATGCAGAAGGGGACAAACGGGGTTGATACGAACCATTCAATACTTCAGTAATCCATTCAGTATTGATGTGGCTTGAAACAAAGCGGGTCACTTGTTCTGCACGTTCTACGTCATCGACAGGAATTTCATTGCCTAAATTTGAAAGTTGTTGTGCCGTTTCAAAAGTGCTTAAAGGCGTATGTAAAATCGGTAAGCCTTGCTTAATCGCAGTTTGGCAGAAATCCAAAACTTGTGGGTTCGGTTGATGGTGTTCAGTCAAAACCAAACCGGCAAGTGGAATACCATTGCTACTTGCAAGGCTAGAAGCCAACAACACATCAATACGGTCAGAGGCGCTGATAATGAGTTCACCTGCCACAAATTTGTGAAGTTCATGTTCAATATTAGAGGCAACTAAGCTGCTATGTAGTACGCGTCGATGAGCAGCATCGCCTTGGTTAATCCATTCCGCTTGAATATGTGTCGCCAAGTCAGACATGCGCGGTACGCTGAGCGTATTACTAAATGGAACGAGGCCAATGACAGGTAGCTGTGTAGAACCAATTTGCGGATTACTTTGTTGTAATTCGAGTACAAATTTATTGGTATCACTGATTAAACGCAGATTTGGATCAAGCGTGACAGGAATTTGCGCAGATTCTTCTGGCAAGCCACGTGTGCGCATAAACAAAACGCCCGCAGTACGTTCAGATACCGCACCACCAAATTGGCGTAGAGAACTGTCAATTTTCTCAGCCGTTTTTGTGGCATTTTGAATATCTGCTGTGCTGACAATAATCACTTTAGCATCGAGTGCTTTTGCTAATGTTGCGTTGAGTTCTGAGGCAAAGTTATCTCGGCTGTTTGGAACCAAGCCTTCAACAATAATCAGATCATGCTTTTTTGCAATTTCACGGTGCAAACGAACCGCTTCTTCGAGCAGTTCATCACTTTCATCATGACTGAGTTGCTTCACGATGGTGGCATGATGAATAGGTTCTACCGTTTCATTATTAAATAAATGACGATAAAGAGCCGTTGTACGGTCTACAGTATCTGCGACATTTTCCTGTGAAAATGGTTTCAGAAAACCTGCTTTGACCCCTTGGCATTCCAAAGCATAAATTAAACCTAAGCATGCAGATGTTAAACCTACACCTTCCCCAGTTGGCACGAGTAAAATTGTTTTCATACGGTGTCTAAATTAAAGCTAAAAATTAATATTGAAGGCGAAGGGGCTGATGCGA
Source organism: Acinetobacter amyesii (assembly GCF_023499985.1). Taxonomy (NCBI): domain Bacteria; kingdom Pseudomonadati; phylum Pseudomonadota; class Gammaproteobacteria; order Moraxellales; family Moraxellaceae; genus Acinetobacter; species Acinetobacter amyesii. The sequence goes on from NZ_JAMCOU010000031.1 coordinate 146,812, forward strand.
TTGCTTATGCAATCGCAGCTTCAGCATCAGACTTTTTTGTAACAGACGCTGTCACCTCGTCTACAACATGCTCAGTTTCTTTGGCAATACGGCCTTCTTCATCGGTTGGAACAACCCAAATTTGTGGGCCAGTACCGTGGTCAATACGACCTTCAGTACCGCGTTTTAAGTTGTCATTTAATTCTTTACTAAGGTTGAAACCAAAGTGCGGTAAGTATGAAACTGTTTTTTCACGAATGTAGGCAGAATTTTCACCAATACCACCGGTAAAGAATAAACCGTCAATACGTGGTAGACCACAGCTGAGACCTGCCAAAGATTTTGCTAAACGGTAGCAGAATACTTCAATGGCAAGTGCTGCATCTTCGTTGCCTTGTTCCGATGCTTCGATCAACGTACGCATGTCATTTGAAAGATCAGACAAACCGAGTAGGCCTGATTGGCTGTTCAGCATCTTGTCGATTTTGTAGATATCCCAACCTAAGTTGCTCGCAAGGAAGCTGTGAATACTTGGGTCAACATCACCACTACGTGTGCCCATGACCACACCTTCAAGTGGAGTCAGACCCATTGACGTATCTACAGATTGACCATTCCAAATCGCACAAGTCGAGCTACCATTGCCTAAGTGAGCAGTTAACCAGCCACCTTGTTTAAAGCTGCCTGCCAACATTGAGCCACGCTCAGATACGTAGGCATGGCTAGTACCATGGAATCCATAACGACGTACGTTATGTTGTGTGTACAAGAATTTTGGTAATGCATAACGGTATGCATGAGACGGCATGGTTTGGTGGAATGCTGTATCAAATACGGCTACTTGCGGAAGTTCAGGGAACAAGCGCATGGTTGCTTCGATCCCTACCAAGTGAGCCGGGTTATGCAATGGAGCAAGCGGTGTAGCTTCACGAATACGTTCAATAATTTCTGGTGTTAATAGCTCAGCTTTGGTTAATGTACCGCCGTGAACAACACGGTGACCAATCGCTTGAGGATTATGGTGAGCCAAACGCTCTAAAATAGTTTCGAGGGCTTTTTCATGGTCAGCATGTGGAATGGACAGCTCAAGCGCATCACCACCTGTAGTGACCCCTTTAATACGTGCATCAGCAGAACCTAGGTTCTCGGCTAGACCAAAAATACGATCTTCACGGCGCTCAGAAACTAACGCATATTTGATAGAAGAAGATCCGCAGTTAATTACTAATACTGATGTAGACACGTTTAAATACCCGAATTCTAATTGAAATACTTATCCATAATATTGATCTGATTGCAGTTGTATTGATTGATACAATTTAGATCTGTGATGATGTTTTATCATGGGTTTTTTTATAGTCCTAGATAGACTTTAGGAGATTAGACTTAAGCACTATCGACCCTGAGCACAATAATAATTAAAATTTATCAGTTCATAGTTTTCATTTATTAATAAAATAGTCCTCAAAATTTATACGATTTAAGGGATATACATAGAACATAACATGCGTTCGCTGCGCTGTAATCCTCAAATTGTTGCAAAAAAGCAGGTAAATTTAACTTTTCTCATTCTTCTTAAGTATTTAATTGTCAAAAAATCTGTTTTCGATTCTATATCCTGTGTGTTTGCAGGCTTATATTTCAATATGTGAACCCTGGGTCTAATTTTTTAAATCACCATAAAAAAAGCTGTGCCTTTAATCAGAAAAGCACAGCTTTCGTTGTCTTATTGGGTGTTATTGGCGAATTTGACCATCACCAAACACAATCCATTTTTGAGAAGTCAGACCTTCAAGACCGACTGGACCACGTGCATGGATTTTATCGGTTGAAATACCGATCTCAGCACCAAGACCATATTCAAAACCATCCGCAAAGCGCGTTGAGGCATTGATCATCACTGAACTCGAATCTACACGCGCCAAAAACTGACGAGCCAAACTAAAGTTTTCGGTAATGATTGAGTCGGTATGGTGTGAGCCATATTTGTTGATGTGTTCAATCGCTTCATCTAGGCCAGTAACGACTTTCACTGCCAAAATCGGGCCTAAGTATTCGGTGTACCAATCTTCCTCAGTTGCAGGAACAATCGACTCACCCAAAATGCGCTGCGTTTCAGCACAGCCACGCAGTTCAACTTTTTTCTCAGCATAAAGTTCAGCAATGCGTGGTAAAAACTCTTCAGCGACATTTTCATCGACAAGTAAGGTTTCCATGGCATTACATACGCCATAACGGTGTGTTTTGGCATTAAGCGCAATAGGTAATGCTTTTTGCAAATCAGCCTGAGCTTCCACAAAAACATGGCAGTTACCATCAAGATGTTTGATAACAGGCACACGTGCTTCATTGGTAATACGTTCAATTAAGCTTTTGCCACCACGAGGTACGATCACATCGACATATTCAGGCATAGTAATTAATTGGCCAACCGCAGCACGGTCTGGGGTATTAATGACTTGAACGGCATGTTCAGGTACACCTGCGGCAGTTAAGCCATGTTGAATCGCTGCCGCAATTGCTTGGTTAGATTCCAAAGCTTCAGAACCACCACGTAAAATAATCGCGTTACCTGATTTAAGCGCTAAAGATGCGGCTTCAAGGGTTACATTTGGGCGAGATTCGTAAATCATGCCGACAACACCTAATGGCACACGCATTTTGCCCAGCTGAATACCTGTCGGACGGAAGGCCATATCGGTAATTTCGCCAATCGGGTCAGTCAGTGCGATTACATCTTTTAGACCTTGAAGCATGCCTTTAAAGCGTGTGGGGGTAAGTTCTAAGCGATCAAGCAGAGCACTATCCAAGTTGTTGTTATGCGCTTTGGTCATATCCACTTGGTTAGCTGCCAAAATTGCAGTTTCACTGTTTTGTAAAGCAGTATAAATTGCTGATAAGGCATTATTTTTAGTCTGGGTAGAAGCCCCTGCGAGCACACGTGATGCTGTGCGTGCTTGCTGTCCTACCGTTTGCATGTATTGTTCAATAGACTCTTGCATAGCGGTTTGATCACTTAGAAATTTCAACTCGATATTAACAGCCTGTGACTGAACAATGAAGCACTTAAGTGCACATTCGATTGCACTTACTGACCAGTATTAACATTTTGAAATTGTTTTTAGAGCAAAAGTAGATAAGCGGCGGGGATATCAGTTGCTTGTAAAATGAACCTCTGTATAGAATGAAACAATAGCGACATTGAAGTCGTACAAATAACGATTAAAGAGCAGGACGCTAAGTCGAGCAGAGTCTCTAAATGAATTCCTGACAATAAAAATAAGGCAGGAATGGAGGAAAGGAATATGAATTCCATTATCCAAATGGATCCCACCGTACAGGAAAGTACGCATTACAGTTTTTTCGATCTATATGACAAGCAAAGCTTTAAACAGCCTGCCAGAACGACATGGATTGATGGCTGGAAGGTCGAATATATGGCCATTGCACAACCTGAAACGATTCATCGCACCCCGATTGTTATTATTGGTGGGGCATTTCAAAACTTTAATTCCTACAAATATTGTGTCGAACAACTATTTGCGGCAGGCCCTATTATTTTAATTGATTTACCATCCATGGGCTCAAACCAGCAAATTACCAATGTAGATACAGCAGTGTCAGCAGGGACTTTAGAGTTGGGTGATCTGGCGCAGATGTTGGGCGTTTGGCTGGATATCGTCGGGCTAGAAAAAGTATCCGTGATGGGGATGTCACTAGGTTCAGTGGTGGCAGCAGGTCTGGCAGATCAACGTCCTGAATTGATTGATCGCATGATTTTAATGGGCGTGATGCAAAAAACGCGCAAGAGTTGGCGCATGTTGCTTGAAGAATCCTTGCATTTGATGAAAGAACAGCGCATGGATGAATTTGGTCAAGCGGTGATTTTGTATTTGGTCAATCATGCCAAACTGGATGTGACGCGGATGTCACCGACAGCGAAGCGTTTGTTCTTTAGACAAATGGCTGAATTCACCAATACCGAACAAGAGCGTTATGACATTAACTGTAATCGTTTGCTGCGTTTGCAAGACGTGCCGATTCCACAGTGTGATGTATTGGTGTCATGCGGGCAGTACGACAGTTTTACTTTGCCACATGAAAATGCAGGTTTTGCCTTGCAATGTCCGAATATGCAATTTGCCATGATTGCCAATGCGGATCATTTACCTCAGTTGCAGCGTCGTAAGGAAACTATGAATTTGTTTGCAACTTATCTACGCGGTGAGTCTATTCAGCAGTTGGAAGGGATCATTCCAATGAGCCGAGAGCAAATGCAAAATATCGAACGCCGTGGCGAAGCGCGGGTGAGTGTACAACAGCCATTCACGCATTTATCTCATCGCCATTCAGACCTTGTGGTTGACACTCAAATTATAGATTTAAATTATTTTGGCGTGTTGTTGAATGTGCAGGCTGAAATGTTGGACTTCATGCATGCATATCCACGGGATTTGGCATTACATCTAGAAGATGAAGAAGGTGAGTTTAAAATTGAATGTCTCATCTTTGACGTTGTGGATACACAGGTTCGCGCTTTGTTTAAGCATGGTAGTTTTGAGTTGGCAGAACGCTTATTGCGCTTTGTACAACGCCAAAAAGAAGATGTGTTGTTATTAGAAGCCGTCAGTTAAAACATGAACAAGTAAAAAAAACAGCGCTTTAGCGCTGTTTTTTTGTTTTGGCATGGACCATCCAAACCAAATCTCCACAGTGCTGCTCTGCATCGTGAAAAGGAATCACTTGTTCTTGCTGCTGTTGCGGAAAGTATAAGGCTGGCTGAACGACGTCTACTTCTTCAAATCCTGTATGGGTGAAAAACTGCTGTAATTCAGCAGGGGATTGAAAATGAAAAGTAAAAGCGCTGCGTGACATAACTTTGAGTAATTTACTACTGGCCCAAATAAAGCGTGCTAAACGGTTCTTGACGGGTTCTGGATAGATGTCGGTCAGATAATGCAATTCCTGAAACGAGGCGCCATATTCGGTGATCCCTTGCAATAACTTATTCAGTAGGGTTTGATCAAAATAATTAATCAGACCTTCGCTAATCACCACCAAAGGACGTTTAGGGGCAAAACTCTGAAAAATACGTTCAAAATCTTGAGTGAAAATGTCCCCAGTTAAGACCTCCGGGGCATGCGGGTCAATCTGTTTGAGTGCCTGTGTTTTAATTTTTGCCATATCTGGCAAGTCGAGTTCACGATAATCAATTTCAGGATGCTTGGTGCGAAAATTCCAACCGCGCGGGGAGAGGCCACAGGCAATTTCAAGGACTTGTAGCTGTGGATATTGGGTAATGAGTTGATCTAAATGTTGATCGATCATGGCATGGCGCTGTTTAAGCGTCGAACGCATGCTACCGCCCACATTCTTTTCTGCCCAGCTTTCTAAAGGATGGACTAAACGTGCTAAAAATTTGCCTTTACGTGTGGCAAAAACGGGATGCGAAATCCCCATGCTGTACCAAATATAGCCGGTGTAATGTGCAGTAAAGGAAATGTGTCGATGTTCCGATAAACTTTGTGTCATGTCGTCCTGACCTAATGTTGTTTTTATTGGCAATTTTTGTATAGCGCCGAAGCACTTATTTTGTCTTCATCATAAATCAAAAAGGAGCACCTTGTCGTGCTCCATTTTCTAGAATTTTGAAAGTCTTGGATTAGCAATATTGATTTTTAAAATCCACAATACGGTTACGCACGTTTTGCCAGTCCGCCCCGAGTTCAATGCTTTGTCCAATCTCAATTTGTGGGATTTTACCGCGCATACGTTCTAGGCGTTCTTGATTTGGGAGAGCCAAGTTTTGAATGCCATCCAGCGCAATGCATGCAGATTCACGGTTATTACATACAAGGCCCATATCACAACCTGCATTTAATGCTGCTTGGATACGAGCATCTGCGCCGCCAGCGACACAAGCGGCTTGCATGCTTAAATCATCGGAGAATAAAACGCCATCAAATTGGAGCTCTTGACGTAAGACTTTCTGAATCCAATACGGTGAAAATCCAGCAGGATTAGGATCAATATTTTCATAAATCACATGCGCAGGCATTAAGGCATCAAGCTGTGGTTGCAGTTGAATAAAGCTTTGCATGTCTTTTTGGTAGATCTCTTCATAACTACGATGGTCAATAGCAGCAGCGACGTGTGAGTCTGCTTTCACTGAACCGTGGCCTGGGAAATGCTTACCTGTAGATGCCATTCCTGCACGTTTCATACCTTTTAAGAAAGCACTTGCCAGTGGAATGATATCTTGCATATTTTTGGCAAAACCACGGTCACCAATCACATCACTAACATCATTTAAATCCAGCACAGGTGCAAAACTAAAATCGATGCCGACCGCAAGGACTTCAGCTGCCATCAACCAGCCACATTGTTCAGCCAGTTCAACAGCTTTTTCAGGTTCAGTTAAGTAAAGTTCTCCAAACTTACCCATAGCTGGTAGGAGTGTGAAGCCTTGTTTTAAGCGTTGTACACGACCACCTTCCTGATCGACGGCAATTAAAATATCAGGACGGATTTGACGCATATGGTCGGTCAGGGCACGAACTTGTTCAGGAGATTCAATGTTGCGACCAAATAAAATCATGCCGCCAACTTGTGGTGCCTGTAATAGTTCAATATCTTCTTGGGTAAGTTCTGTGCCAGCAATGTCGAGCATTAATGCGCCAATCATATTCGGTGTCCGTGTTGGAATTTTTAAGGAAAAACAATACCTGAATTCTGCAATGATTTGCTACACTTTGTCAGCAGAGAATATGATAAAACTACACGACATAAACATATTAAGTTGTTTAAGATTTTGAATCTATTCAATTCAGGTCGAAAACCAACACGGTAATATTGGTCTTAATACCAAGGAAGTACAAATTATTTATGAAACTTCAAACATTAGCTTGTGCCGTTGCGATTGCGACAGGTGGATTCTTTTTCACTCATGTGGTGAATGACGCAATTGCTGCCAATAATACAGAAGCAGTGAGCGCGGGTACTATTCAACCCACTCAAGAACAAGCCTTGGTCTCACGTCAGCTTGCAACATTGGTAGACCGTCAACACTATTTAAATCAGCGTTTAGATGCCAATACCTCTAATCGTATTTTAGATTTTTATATTGATAGTTTAGATGCTGAACATACGTTGTTCTTGGCATCAGATATTGAAAATTATAAAAAACGTTATGGCTCAACTTTTGGTGCAAATCTCAAAGCGGGCAATTTAACAGGGCCGTATGCGATTCATGCGCAATATCGTGAGCGCTTAAAACAGTTCTACACCTATATGTTGGAAGAGCTGAAAAAGCCACAGAATTTAAATCAACCGAATAACTACATCGAAACCGATCGTGAAAAAGCGCCATTCTTTAAATCGACAGAAGAACAGCGTGCGCATTGGAATAAAATGTTGGTCTCTCAGCTGATCAACTTAACCATCAGCAAAGAAGAAGAGAAAGCCAAACAAAAAGCGTTGAAAGATGACCCAACACTGGCAAATGGTCAAGACTTAACAGGTCCTGAAGACTTAACACCTGTACAGACTTTAACCAAGCGTTATACGCGTCAGTTAGAGCGGATTAGTCGTTTAAAAAGCGATGATGTGCTTGACAAAACTCTGAATGCCATGATGCTGACGTATGATCCGCACAGTAATTACTTTCCACCTGTAGATGCGATGGAATTGAACCGTCAAACCACGCTGCAATTGGAAGGGATTGGGGTATCGATCCGTCCTGAACGTGGTAATGAAGACTACACCAAAATCGAGACGATTGTGGAAGGTGGTCCAGCCAGCAAATCAGGACAAGTCAAGTCAGGTGATCGCATTGTTGGTGTTGCCCAAGATGGCGACAAAATGGTGGATGTGATCGGTTGGCCGAGCAATGAAATTGTCGGACTGATTCGTGGTAAACGTGGCACCAAAGTGACTCTACGTTTATTGGGTGCTGGTGCGTCCATGAATCAAGCGCGAAATGTCACAATTGTACGTGATGTGATTCAAGAAGAAGATGCAGGCGTGCGTTCACGTACCGTTGAAATTGAGCGTGATGGAAAAAAACATAAGTTCGGTGTAATTGAAATTCCATCGTTTTACTTGAACTATCGTGCACGTCGTGCAGGTACAGACTACCGTTCTGTGTCAGAAGATACCAATAAAGCCTTAAAAACTTTAGATGCTCAAAATGTTGAAGGTATCATTATTGACTTGCGTAACAACCCTGGTGGCTCACTTGAAGAAGTGGCACGTATGCTTGGTCAAGTGATTAAATCAGGTCCAGTGGTGCAAATCCGTGATGGCAATGGCAATGTCAGCGTGTTTGAAGATGATGATGGTGGCGCGCAAACTTATGCAGGTCCATTGGCAGTATTGATTAACTTGGCTTCGGCGTCTGCGAGTGAAATTTATTCTGCTGCGATTCAAGACTATGAACGTGGTGTGGTGATTGGTAGCACCACAACGGGTAAAGGAACAGCGCAGGTACAACTTGACTCTTTAGCCTATGGTCAAGCAACCTTAACGCAACGTAAATTTTACCGCGTGACTGGCGGCAGTACCCAAAATAAAGGGGTCGTGCCTGATATTAAGTTGGTTGATATTTACAATGAAGAGTTTGGTGAACGTAAAGCGAAAAATGCTTTACAGTGGGATACCATTCCTACAGCACCGTTTAAACGTGAAGGCTCGATCCAAGCCTATGTTCCCGATTTGATTAAGTCATCTCAGCAACGTGTCAGCATTGATCCGCAATTTAAATATTTAGAGCAACGTACTGCGATTGCGAAAAAGACAGAAGAGCAAAAGCGTGTGGTGCTTGACTTAGCGAAGCGTAAAGCCGAGCTGTTGGCACTAGAGCAAAAGTCTTTGGATGCTGAAAATCAGCGTCGTAAAGTGGTGGGTCAAAAACCTTATGCCAACTGGGAAAGCTACCAAGCGTCTATGGATGCATTGGTGGAGGCACGTGCAAAAATGAAGGCAAACCAACGTCCAGCACTGCCTGAAGAAGAAGTCTTTGTGACGGAAGCGGCAAACGTGCTAATGGACTATGCCAAATTACAAGGCAAAACGCATACAACAACAGCCAAAAAGTAAGTAATTCATCCATAAATAACATTGAGATGATTGCTTGAGTTTTTGACAGAAAAGATGAATTTATCCATTGAGAAATAGCGAGCTACGGCTCGCTATTTTTTTGTGAGTAGGGCGGTGTTCGATTTAAATCTAGAAAGCAATCTATAAATGATTCTAACGTATTCATTTTATTATGATTAGAAACTGTTCTAAAATAATAAACACCTGATGCAATTTTTATCAAAAGTTTAAGTTTTAGTGAACTTCATCAAGCTTTATTTTTTTAAATTAATCAGTTGTTTAAAATCTTGAAAGAAAGACTTGACCATTACCGTAGACTAATAGATTCTAAGAGAAAATAAGTAAGTAATTGAAAATGTAACAAGTTAAAGGGAAGAGATAGATTGGGTAATTCGGTTAAAGAAAGTGCCACGATAACCTAAGCGGAACGCTTGATATGACCCATATTCATTATGATTACAATCTGGTCGTTGGTTCAATCGTAGTTGCATTATTAAGTTGTTACTTAGCTGTTTCACTCGAACAAATGTTGTTTCGTGGAACACGACCAAGATATGAAAATGTCATATTATTATTCAGCGGTGCAATTTTAGGTGCTGCGATTTGGTGCATGCATTTTGTAGGTATGATGGCCAGCCATTTGCCTTCAAATTATAGTTTTGATACCAGTCTGACCCTAACTTCCTATTTTATCGCCTTTGTTGCGTCCACTTTTGCAGTGTGGTTAACCACACGACTGACGCTACCATTTCCTCGTTTAATTTTAGGCTCAGTTTTAATGGGGCTAGGCATTTCCGGAATGCATTACACGGGGATGCTGAGTTTAGACGTTCAGGGTTATGAGCAACGATACGAACCTTTAATTGTTATCTGTTCAATTTTAGTTGCGATCTGTGGTTCGTGTTTGGCATTTTGGCTGACATTTAAAAATAAGTATTCGTCTAAACGTAACATCATGAATGCCTTTGTTGCGGTCATGCTGACTTTTAGCATTGTCGCTATGCATTATATTGGTATGGCAGCTGTTGATTTTGTACCGCTAAACTCGATGGATGTATTGGTTGCGGCTCAAATTAACCATAATTTATTGCTATTTATTGTCTTATTTGTCACCAGTTTATTGTTGATGGCGGCCTTTAGCGTTGCAGTACTTGAGCAACGTTTAGAACATCGCAGTTTGCAATTGATGCGCGCAAATCGAGAACTGGCTAATCAAGCGGTACAGGACAATTTGACCCGTTTACCTAATCGACTATTTTTGGCTGAATATGCACATTTTCTATTTACAGAGCATCGCTTAAGACAAGATAAAATTGCTTTTATTTATATTGATATCGACCGTTTTAAAGCGGTCAATGATGTGTTTGGACACCATGTGGGTGATCAACTACTGATTCAAATTGCTACGCGTATTCACCGTTTAATTAATGATAAAGCCAAATTGCTACGAATCGGTGGGGACGAGTTTCTGATTGTGCTTGAGTCGGCAAGCAATGACTCTGCCACAGCAATGTCTGAAAAAATATTGGAATTGATGCAAGAAAGCTTTTTGATTGCAGGTAAGGAAATTAACATTTCAGGCAGTATTGGTATTGCGATGTACCCTGAACATGGTGCGAACTTACAAGACCTACTGATCAATGCAGACACCGCAATGCTGAGTTCGAAGTATCAGGGGCGTAATACCTATTCATTTTTTAATTATACTGCCGACCAATTTGAAGAAAAAAGTCAGACGAAACTGATCAATGATTTATATAAAGCGGTAGAAGAACAGCAATTTATTTTATTTTATCAGCCAAAATTTAATGCCGTTGATCGTGAAATTTGTGGGGTTGAGGCCTTAATTCGTTGGAATCATCCAACTCTAGATATGCTGACGCCAAATAAGTTCATTAATGGCGCGGAAAAAACTGGACTAATTATTGCCATGGGCTATTGGGCGCTTGAAGAAGCCTGTAAGCAAATTCAGCACTGGGAAAAGCTGAATATGCCGTTGTATCCTATTGCGGTCAATTTATCAGCGATTCAGTTTGAACATAAACACTTATTTAGTACTTTAGAGTCACTTTTTGCACGGTATGAAATTAACCCGTCACATTTAATTATTGAAATTACCGAGTCAACTGCGATGCATCATATCGATGCCAGTATTGTAACTTTTGAACATTTGAGAAAGATGGGGATTAAGGTTGCGATTGATGACTTTGGAACGGGACATTCAAGTTTCTTGTATTTAAAAGAACTGCCTGTAGATGAGTTGAAAATTGACCGTGAATTTATCCGCAATTTGAGCGTCGGTTCTAAAGAAGAAATTATTTTAGAAAGTATTATTCACTTGGCAATTCGACTGGGTTTAACGGTTACTGCAGAAGGTGTAGAGACAGAACAACAAGCAGAAATTTTAAAACGTTTAGGTTGCCAACAGTTGCAGGGATATTTGTTAGGAATGCCGATGCCAGTGGCACAGCTTGAAGAAAGCATGAAAATGAAAGTTGAATAAAGTCCTCGTAGTCTGATCGCATTGCCAATGAGTGAGAAAAAAAGACAGAGAAATGCGTTATATCGTCGATAAAAACAGGTCGTCATCCAATGTAAAACATCAAGACACACCACGCTAAGATTTTGACTCAACCCGATGTGGTTGATTATTTTTAATGGTCAATCTGATACAATATCGCCAATTTTCCATATTGATCAGATCTGATCTTTTGCACTGCGAGTTTTGCAGTAGGTGTCTTTCATGAGTTTTAAAGAAGAATTAGCGACACAGGTCGCTCAGCGACGTACTTTCGCTATTATTTCCCACCCCGATGCCGGTAAAACCACAATGACAGAAAAACTGTTGTTATGGGGACAGGCGATTCAGGTTGCAGGTATGGTAAAAAGCCGTAAATCTGATCGTGCGGCAACGTCTGACTGGATGGAAATGGAAAAAGAACGTGGTATTTCGATCACCACTTCTGTTATGCAGTTCCCGTTTAAAGACAAGATGATTAACTTGCTCGACACCCCAGGGCATGAAGACTTTTCTGAAGATACCTACCGTACATTAACCGCTGTTGACTCTGCGCTTATGGTGATTGATGGTGCAAAAGGTGTCGAAGACCGTACGATCAAATTGATGGAAGTGTGTCGTATGCGCGACACGCCGATTATTTCATTCGTCAACAAAATGGACCGTGAAATTCGTGAGCCATTAGAACTGCTTGATGAAATCGAAAACGTTTTAAAAATTAAATGTGTTCCGATTACTTGGCCACTGGGCACAGGTCGTGACTTTGCCGGTGTATTTAACCTACTCGAAGAAAAATTCTACGTTTATAAGGCAGGTTTCGGTTCAACAATTACGGATATTGAAGTCCGTGATGGCTATGACTATGCAGATTTGCGTGAAAAAGTCGGTGATCTCGCTTGGGCTGCATTTGAAGAGTCGTTGGAATTGGTTCAAATGGCCAACGAGCCCTTAGATCGTGATGAATTTTTGGCAGGTCGCCAAACGCCAGTCTTGTTTGGAACGGCACTCGGTAACTTTGGTGTGGACCATGTTTTGGATGCATTTAGTCAATATGCGCCTGAACCTAAAGCACATCCAACTCAAGACCGTAAAGTTGAAGCGACTGAAGAAGGCTTCACTGGTTTCGTCTTTAAAATTCAAGCCAATATGGATCCAAAACACCGTGACCGTATTGCATTCATGCGTATCTGTTCAGGTAAGTATGAAAAAGGCTTAAAAATGAAACATGTGCGTCTAGGTAAAGATGTGCGTATTAGTGATGCCTTAACGTTCCTTGCCGGTGACCGTCAACACCTTGAAGAAGCATGGCCGGGCGACATTATCGGTTTGCATAACCATGGTACGATTCAAATCGGTGATACCTTCACTTCGGGTGAAGATTTACATTTTACCGGTATTCCTCACTTCGCCCCTGAAATGTTCCGTCGCGTGCGTTTAAAAGATCCTTTGAAGTCAAAACAGCTACAAAAAGGCTTAAAAGAACTTTCAGAAGAAGGGGCTACTCAGGTCTTTATGCCTCAAAACAGTAACGACTTAATCGTGGGTGCTGTGGGTGTGCTTCAGTTTGAAGTTGTGGCTTATCGTCTGAAAGAAGAATACAAAGTGGATTGTATTTATGAGCCTGTAAGTATCAATACCGTACGTTGGGTATCGTGTGATGACGAGAAAAAATTCAACGAATTTAAGAAAAAAGCACACGACCAATTGTCTGTCGATGGCGGTGGTCATTTAACTTATCTTGCACCAAGTCGTGTGAATTTACAGTTAATGCAAGAACGTTATCCGGATATCGTGTTCAGCAATACACGTGAACACTAAGTTGTTCTTTTACAGAAATAAAACAGCTTCTTCGTGAAGCTGTTTTATTTTGTGGTAGAGTTTTTAAATCCATACATTACGCAATCATTTGGTCGTTTAGGACATCATGAAAATATTCAAGGATGCTACAGTTTTTGCACTTTTGGGGAGTGTTTTGCTGCTCAGTGCATGTGATTCAGGAAAAGAAAACAAAGCGACAAAGCCGGCCGATGATGGCGCTTCTGAAGCGGTCGTGATCAATCCAGATGTTTTGCCCTATTTAAATATTCGAGAGCAAGCAGCAAAAATTGCCAAACCGTTTTGTGAAAATAAAAGTTGTATTGATTTAGAGATACAAACCATTCAGACCGTAGATACGTGGTTGAATGGTTGGATTGAAAAAAATCAGGCCAGCGTCGTACAAGATCAGATTGCATTAAAGCAAAATATGAATCTCCAACAAGCCGTCGATGCGTATGTGAAAAAATCAGATGCTTGGCAGGCAGAGTTTAAAACCAATAAAGCCTATGAATTGGCCATGTACACACGAGTTCCTTATCAAAGAAATCAATATGTGTTGCTGCAAATCGGTGTTGATACCAAACAGGAAAATATCACGGTCAAAGAGCGTTATTATTTTTTTGTGGCAGACCGCCGTGCGAAAAAGAATCTTAAACCTTTAGATATTATTGAAGCAAAGCAACAGCAAAATATGGATGCTATTGTGCAACAAGCCTATAGCAAATGGTTAGATGAACAAGAGATAGATGTCAAAAAAACGGCACCGAAAAAACTCTATTGGGGCCAAGCAGATTGGTTCTTTGATCAAGAAGGTATCGGTTTGCATTACCGTACAGATGAAATTGTCAAAGATGGTAAACAATTGGATATTTATCTCAGCAAAGCGCAAACACAACAAGTATTGAAAGCTGACGTTTATCAGCATATGTTCTAATCAACGAAAGTATTTAATTTGATAAGATATTTACCAAAATAAATATCAATTATTCAAAATGAAAGGTTGAAGCAATGGTGCAAAAAAATAAAATTTGGGCAAGCTCAATATTGGCAGTTTCTGTTGCATTCACGGCGTGTCAGCCACAACAAGCTGAACCTGAAAAAAAGCCGGATCAAGCCAAAACTGAACAGCCAGATTTGAGTGCAAAACTGATTGGTGATGCGGAAAAATTACAACTGAATTTACCTGAATGTGATGGCGGGGTCTGTCCTGAAATTTCAGTTGAACGCTTAAACAGTAATCAAGCCTTTATTGATGACTTTATTGATGCGGAAATTCTAAAACAGTTAGGCGAAATTTTATCTGTTTCGCCTTTAGAAGATAAGACGCTGAGCACTGATGCTCCCGCTGCAAGTGGAGTTCCTGCAGCGTCTGAAGCAAAATCTGCTTTGGCAAATGTTGAAACGCCCAAATTAAAATTGGAAAAAGCCACGCAGCCTTATATGCAAGCGTTCTTAAAGTTAGATAAAGAATTGAAATCTTTAAGTGCCAATCAGCAAATCAGTTTGATGATTAAACCTAAAATATTAAATGCTGAAAAACCCTTGGCAACAGTGGTTTTAAATACCAGTTCATATTTAGGTGGAGCGCATGGTTCTTCTGCACAGCAATATTATAACTTCGATTTAAGCACTCAAAAATTGGTGCAGCTCAACGACATATTATTGCCAAATCAACGTGCTGAGCTTGAAAAGCGGGGCTATGAAGTATTTAAAACTTGGGTGAAAGATGCCAAGTTGGCAGACAATATTCAAGAATACGAACAGATTTGGAAATTTAAACTGTCTGATAATTTTTATCTGAGTCAGCAAGGTTTAATTTTGCAATATGCCGAATATGAAATTGGGCCGTATGTGGTGGGTTTACCACGTTTGACCATTCCGTATGATCAATTGCAAAGTGTATTGAAAAAGCAATATCTACCTCCAGTTGAAGCTGTTGAAGCCTCAGCCGCAAAAGCAAATTAATTAGTTCAATGACTTACTCACTGTTTGATACGCATACGCATTTTGATGTTCCCGATTTTGACGCTGATCGGGAACAGTTGGCGTATGCTGCCAAACAAGCGGGTGTCGATGCGTTAGTATTGATTGGTTTTGTACAGTCACGTTTTCACAATTTGCTGCAAACCCAAGAGTTTTTAGCTCGTTTATCCAATGCTCCCAAAAGCTATTTAGCCCCCGGCTTACATCCGTTTTATATTGAGCAACATCGTACAGAACATTTGTTCGATGTGGAACAGCTGCTAAAACAGCATGATTGTGTCGCTATCGGTGAAATAGGTTTAGATACCTTTTTGAAACAGCATAAACAGCCTGAACTTTTTCAAAAGCAGCAGCAGTATTTTTCCGCACAACTTGAGTTAGCACAGCAGTTTGATAAACCAATATTGCTGCATATTCGTAAATCCCATGCGGAGGTGCTTTCGATGTTGAAAAAGCATCAATTTAAGCTCGGTGGTATTGCACATGCATTTAGTGGTGGTGTTGAAGAAGCGAAGGCATTTACCAAGCTAGGTTTTAAAATTGGTGTAACGGGGCAAATCACCAATCCCAATGCAAAAAAATTACATCAAGTGGTTCAGACTTTAGGGGCGGCACATTTGGTCTTAGAAACCGACTGTCCCGATATGACACCCTTATGTTGTCAGCATTCGACGGAAGGGCGTACCCGTAATACGCCGGTCAATTTGCCCTATGTCTTGCAGGGGTTAGCTCAGAGTTTAAATCGTACCGAATCTGAGATTGCAGATATATTATGGACTAATTCATTACAAGCATTGCATCTGGACGCTTAAGCGGCAACAAATATTGACGCCGCTTGATTGAATCTGATTTTATTCGCATCGTGCATGCAATGATGGTTTTCTAAAAAAAGGCGCATTATGCAATTTCTAAAATGCTTTAGACTTGGCATTATGCTGTTAAATTATTTTGAGTGAGTTTCACATGGCACAAGGACTATTGGCTGGCAAACGCTTTTTAATCGCGGGTATTGCAAGTAAGTTATCAATCGCATTTGGTATTGCGCAAGCTTTACATCGCGAAGGTGCAGAACTGGCTTTTACTTATCCAAACGAAAAATTAAAAAAACGTGTAGATGATTTTGCTGAACAATTTGGTTCAACTTTAGTTTTCCCATGTGATGTAGCAGTGGACGCTGAAATTGATACCGCTTTTGCTGAACTTGCTAAACATTGGGATGGTCTAGATGGTGTTGTGCATTCAATTGGTTTTGCACCGGCACATACTTTAGATGGCGATTTCACTGATATTACCGACCGTGAAGGTTTTAAAATTGCTCACGACATCAGCGCATATAGTTTTATTGCGATGGCTCGTGCGGCAAAACCTTTATTGGCTGCACGTCAAGGTTGCTTATTGACGCTGACTTACCAAGGTTCTGAACGCGTAATGCCAAACTATAACGTTATGGGTATGGCAAAAGCGTCACTAGAAGCAGGCGTACGTTATTTGGCAACAAGTCTTGGCGCTGAAGGTATTCGTGTAAATGCGATTTCAGCAGGTCCGATTCGTACCTTAGCGGCTTCAGGGATTAAATCTTTCCGTAAAATGTTAGACCTAAATGAAAAAGTCGCACCGCTTAAACGCAATGTCACCATTGAAGATGTCGGTAATGCAGCATTGTTCCTTTGCTCACCTTGGGCAAATGGTATTACAGGTGAAATTCTGTATGTTGATGCTGGCTTTAATACTGTAGGTATGAGCGCTGATCTAATGGCAGATGCCGAGTAATTTGCTCCTCCCTTTTTAAAAGGGAGGGTGGGAGGGATTTTGTTAAGTAGAAGTAAATCCCCCTCATTCCCCCTTTTAGTAAAGGGGGAAGCTAAAAGGCAATAAAAAAGACCGCTAAAAGCGGTCTTTTTTATATCTGAGATCAAGTAATTAAGCTTGGCCTTCAGCAGCAGTTTGCGCACGTTGCAAATTCGCTTCGAATTCAGCATCGAAGTTAATTGGTGTAAGCAATAATTGTGGGAAGCTGCCTTTAGTAACCATATCGTTCACAGCTTCACGTAGGAATGGGAACAAGATATTTGGGCAGTAAGCACCAAGAATGTAAGGAAGACGTTCTTCTTCAACGCTATCGATTAGGAAGATACCTGCTTGAGTAACGTCAACGATAAATGCAGTGTCACCCGCATTGTTCGCTTGAACGACAACTTTCAGTGAAACTTCGAAGTGTGTTGGATCAACTTTTTCTGCAGAAGAAGAAAGGTTGATATTTAGTTCAGGCTGCCATTCTTTAGTAAATACTTGAGCCCCAGGTACTTCGAAAGAAATATCTTTAGTATAAATACGCTCTAATGCCAATTGTGGTTGAGCTTGTTGTTCTTCACTCATTGTTTATTCCTTAATATGAGGTGACGATTTATGTTTAAAATTAAGATAGCATGCCGTCGAGTTTGCCTTCACGCTCTAAAGCATAAAGTTGGTCAAAACCGCCAATAAACTGATCATTAATAAAAATTTGAGGAACGGTACGGTGGTTGGTGCGTTGCATCAATTCAACACGTACTTCAGGCGCTTCATTTGATAAATTAATTTCTTTATAAGCCACGCCTTTACGCTCTAGGAGCTGTTTTGCACGAATGCAGTAAGGACATACAGTTGTTGAATAAATCGTAACTTCAGCCATGTTAATCTCCTAAGAAGCGCTTATTTGCTTTTAACTAGAGGTAAGCCTTGAGCTTTCCAGTTGCTAATGCCGCCGTCTAAACGGTATGCATCTGCATGACCGACTTGTTGCAATGCAGAACCTGCCACTTGACCAAGGTTACATACAAAAACCAACGGGCGATCAGAAGTTTTTAACTCTTCAATGTGTTTTGTAATTTGGCTATATGGAATATTACGGCTACCGCTAATATGACCTTCGCGGAAGTCTTTCGCATCACGTAAGTCAATCAATTGAGCATTTTTAGCTTTAACTAAAATCCCTAAAGATTGAGGTGAAATTTTGCGACCATTACGCTGGCCTTCAAGAATAAAGAACAGCACGACCAATACAGCCAGCGTTCCAAATAAGAAGGGGTGATTCCCCATAAATTCGAACCAACGTTCCACAATTCACCTAACTACAATTTTAAATTGCCAAGAGTATAGCCCATAAATATGGTGATCAAAATCACCCCTTCAAGGGCATGAACAGAATAAAAATTAATTTTTTTGCTGCGCTTCCGTGATTTCGTCGATCAGACGTAAATAACTGTCTAATCGGCGCGGTAAAATTTCGCCATTTTGAGCCGCCATTCTAAGCGCACATTGCTTTTCATGTTTATGCGTACAGTTACGGAACTGGCAATAGCCCAAATGTGACTCGATCTCAGGGAAACCTTGCTGAACTTTTTCCAATTCTAAGTGCCATAAACCAAATTCACGGATTCCTGGTGAATCAATCAATGCAGAACCTTCACCAAACGCAATTAAGCGCGTAGAGGTGGTGGTGTGCTGACCGAGCGCGGAGTTTTCCGAAATAATATTGGTTTTTTGTGCAGCATCCGGAACAATGGCATTAATTAAAGTGCTCTTACCAACCCCAGACTGACCTACAAATGCGACAGTTTCACCAGAAAGTCGAGCAGAAAGTGCGCTTAAGTCACCATCGGATTGGGTTTGCATGACCTCATAGCCCAAGTCACGATATTCTTGTAATAGCGTTAAGATCGGATCGTTGTCTTTAAGTAAGTCTGATTTATTTAAGACCAATAAGGCTGGAATATCAGCATCTGCACAGGCCACCAAATAGCGGTCAATCAGGCCAGGTGCTGGCTCAGGAAGCGGTGCAAATACAATCACAATCAGGCTGACATTGGCTGCGACAGGTTTCACTTTGTGATAACGGTCAGGGCGTGTCAGTAAAGATTGGCGTGGATGAATCGCGGTAATAATCCCTAAACCTGTGATCGGGTCAGCTTGCCATTTGACACGGTCACCCGTCACCAATAATTCGAGATTGGTACGGGTATGGCAGCGCCAAACACTGCCTAATTCGATGGGTTTCCAATGTGGTTCAGGTTCACCAGCTTGCACAATAGGTTTTTCAGGATGTTGGTCGGGTGTAGACAGCGCTTGAACTTCAAGTTGACGACCATAATGTTGGACGACCAAGCCTTCCAAATCTGCAGAAGTATCGATTTCTTCCTGACGAGATTTATGTTGCTTCTGAATGCGACGTTGCTGCTGTTCAGTCAGTCGGCGCTTACGAATTAAAGCCATTCATATCCTAAAAAACCGTGAAAACTAGATGGCAAAAATAGCATGAAAGCAGGGTCTATTTACAGCGCAAGCCCAATAAATTTGCTACTATGTTCATTTTTACAGCCTAATAAGATTGCACATTTATGAGCAGCACACCTGATACACGCCTGATTTGGATTGACCTTGAAATGACAGGTCTAGATACAGATAACGACCAGATTATTGAAGTTGCAACAATTGTGACGGATGATAATTTAAATATTCTGGCGGAAGGGCCTGTGCTTGCGGTACATCAGTCTGATCGTGTGCTCAATGCAATGGATGAGTGGAACACTCGCCAACATGGTCAATCAGGTCTGATCGAACGTGTACGTCGTAGTAAATTGACAGCACAAGATGCTGAACAGCAAACTTTAGAATTTTTGAAAAAATGGGTGAATCCAAAATCATCACCGATGTGCGGTAACTCAATTTGCCAAGATCGTCGTTTCTTGCATCGTTTGATGCCTGAAATGGAACAATACTTCCACTACCGTAATCTCGATGTATCATCAGTGAAAGAATTGGCGAAACGCTGGCGCCCAGAGATTATGGGTGGCTTGAAGAAAAATGCCTCGCATTTAGCAATGGATGATATCCGTGACTCGATTGCAGAGCTTAAATACTACCGTGAATATTTCTTTATTATGAATAAAGACTAAGGTTGTAAGATCGAAAAAGAGGCGAAAGCCTCTTTTTTTATCCGAGATATTTTCTCTATCGTTGATAGATGTTGGCTTGATGAATTTCGAGAAAACTTGCAGGCTGAGCCAAATCAGTAAAGCCAAATTGACGATATAGGCCATGTGCATCCGCCGTTGCAAGCAACATGCGTCTTAGATCTGCAGCGCCACATTTTTCAAATAAAGCACTCACAATTAATTTTGAATAGCCTTTGCCTCGATGCTCATCGGCGACATAAATATCGGCTAAATAAGCAAAAGTTGCATAATCCGTAATAGCACGACCAAAACCGATGAGTTCATCATCGAGAAGTAAGGCCACGGCCAAAGAGTTTTCAATCGCTTTTTTCACCACATGTTTTGGAATATCTTTTGACCAATAGGTATGGCTTAAAAAGCGATGCACGGTGTCTAAATCTATTTCATTTTTGTCATCGGTAATTTTTAAATTATTTGGCAGAGGATGGATGTTCATGGCAATACACACTTGATTTTTTGATCTATGGTTATATTTTTAAAGCAGACCTCCGTTCGCTGTAAATGTTTATTTTGATGGATTTAGACCTGATGCGAATGCCGCTCTGTTGCGCTGACTGCTGAATTGCGTTTTATCAAAGAAAATAAGTAGCGAATTTGCTAAAATGGCGGCTCATTTAACACAGCCTCCAAACCTATGACTGAACTGCTCCAAGATGATGAATATGACCGCCGTTTTGCTGGCGTAGCCAAAATATATAGTGATGAAAGTTTTCATCATTATGAAAAAAGTCATGTCATGGTGATTGGGATTGGTGGTGTAGGCTCATGGGCGGTCGAAGCTTTAGCGCGTACTGGTATTGGTGAGCTGACCTTGGTCGATATGGATGTCGTTGCTGCATCGAATATTAATCGACAATTGCCTGCCATGAGCACGACACTGGGACATGAAAAAATTGAAGTGATGGCAGAGCGCTGCCGTGCGATTAATCCCCGAATCAAAATAAATTTAATTGATGATTATCTCACACCTGAAAATGTGAAAGAAATATTAGCCGGCAATCCCGATTTAATTTTAGATTGTATTGATGACGTGAAAGCGAAATTCGCCCTCATGTTACATTGTCGTTTTAATAAAATTCCGTTGATTGTCTCGGGTGGTGCAGGCGGTAAACTCGATCCATTAAAAATTCGTGTGGCGGATTTATCTAAAACTGAGCAAGACCCGATGTTAGCGAAATTGCGTACACAATTACGCGGCAAAGGCATTTGTAAAAAGCCGAAAGAAAAGTTTGGGATTACCTGTGTTTATTCGATTGATAATCCATTTTCCAGTGCTGATGTTTGTCCAAGTGCAGGTTTACGTTGTGGTGGATATGGTTCAGCAGTAGTGGTGACGTCCAGCTTTGCGATGGTGGCTGTGTCAGAGGTGCTCAAAAAACTTGATGCAAAACGAGCAAAAGCATGACAGCTATCTCATTTTGAAAAAAATAAAGCACCGAATTCGGTGCTTTTTTTGTATATAGAATTAAAATCAGACACAATGTTGGAATAATTAAAATATTGATTTTTTTGGGGCGAGTATGTGGTTTTTACTGATACTAATTTTGGGGATGGGAGCACTTGCGTTTTGGATGTGGAAAAGACCCGATCCAGTGAAACGCGATCAGGCTAAAGCGGTTGGGCATGACTTGTGGATAGACCAATTAGATGCGCAGCTGAAATTCGCAGAACGTTTAATGCTTGATGCACCAACCGACTATGCGCGTGCCTATGAGTTGTATCAAAATTTGGCCAAACAGCATGAAATTCCACAGGCCTATGTCGCTATGGGACAGATGCATTTACAAGGCTTAGGCAGAGAAGTCAGTGTGGAAAATGCGCTGGCTCTATTGGAAAAAGCCAATAGTTTAGGCAGCGATGATGCTGCATATGTGTTGGGACAAGTTGAAGAAGGTATCTATGGCGGTGTACCCAATCTTGAAAAAGCGCAGTATTGGTATCGACATGCGATTTCACGCGGTCATTTGGATGCGCAATATCGACTCGCCGAATTAAACCCAGAAGATCAGACACATGCCGAGCAGCAACATTTAGATTTGTTGCAAAAAAATGCGGACAATGGACATGCCAATTCACAGTATCAATTGGCACAGTTCTATTTAAACCAAGCCACGCCAAATATTGCTCTGGGATTGGAATATTTACTGAAAGCTGCCCAACAAGACCATATGGCGGCTATTCAGCAATTGCAGCAGTTCTATGCGCAAGGAAAGTATCTTGCGCAAAATGATGAAAAGTCATTGCAATATTTAAAGCGAGGATTGCTACTCGGGCACCAGCAGCAGTTGTATGAATATTATCAAGCAGTATTGATGGGTAAAATCGACGTCGATCAGCGTCAGCGGGTTTATCATGATCTTTTGCAGCAGGCCAAAGAGCACAAAGTTGCTGCAGCCAGCCGATTATTAGGCATTGCACATTTTCATGGTTGGTACTTGGAGAAGCAGGAAACTTTAGGTTTTCGCTTTCTAACCGAAGCTGCTCAACTTAAAGATGCTGAAGCGATTAGTCTTATTGCAGCACTGTATTTTGAAAAGTATTTGGTTCGTGATGATCCGCAAAAAGCATTTGAGTTATATCAAACAGCGTATCAATTCAAACCATTATTCATTAACCAAGTCGGTTTGGCACTATGCTACCTACATGGGGTCGGTGTTGAGCGAAATATCAAGCAAGCACAGCAACTTTTAATTGAAGCTGCTAGGCATTTAAATGATATGTCCATTACTTGTGTCGCAGATCAAAACTATGTGATTGGACGGTTTTATGCATTGCCAGAATATCCTTTAGCACATCGTGATCACTGTTTGAGTTATCTGGAAAAAGCTGCAGAACAAGGTTCGCAGGATGCTGCTTGGTATCTCTATCGTTTAGCTGTGGAAAATATCTTGCCTGATCTACAATTTGATGATGCTCAAAGCCAGCGAGTATTGTTGAAGGCGGCAAAATTAGGCCATCCTGATGCACTCACGCAACTGGGTCTGGTTAATTTAAAAGGACAATGGGGAACACAAGATTTCCAACAAGCGTTGCAGTATTTCTCGCAAGCGGCAGCATTGGGAAATGTGACTGCCTTGTACCAGCTTGGTGAAATGTCAGAACATGGTTTAGGTGTACAGCAAGATTTAACCCTAGCGCATAGCTATTATGCACAAGCGGCTCAGGGGATGAATGCTGCGGCGTTAACGCGATTGGGCTATTTATATATTCATGGCATGGGCGTAGAGCGTGATCTTAAAATTGCACAGCAATATTTGGAAAAAGCGGCCTCGCAAGGCTATGTCGAAGCACAAGAACAATTGGAGAATATTCACGCATTTTTAAATACCAATTAATCGTGATGCAAGGCAGTAAGGTGGTATGAAGAGACCTGAAGTTTAGTTTGATGGTCTCTATATTTTTTTAATGCAGAAATAAATAGAGTAAAAATAACATAAAGAATTGATGTGGAAATTTGAATTTTTACTTACATAAAACCCAACAAAGCAGGCAGTTTATGCCTAGAAAAATATGAGTTTTTTTGATTAAATACCCCGCATATTTTATAAAAATCTGATTTTAGATAATAACGATGCTGAACAATATTTATTCTGCACTTGAGAAATTGGGCATTAGTCCACAAAAACGTGCCTTGCATATTCAATTTTCCAATACCACGCTGAATGAACAAGTATTCTTGCAACGTATTGATGGGGAACATGCCTTAAGTGAAGGTTTGAATGTTCAGCTCATCTGTCTCTCAACTTCTGCCACCTTAGAACTCAAACAATTTATTGGTACACAAGTCGCAATCGATCAGGTAACCGATGCGGGTCAACTTTTTCGTATTACCGGGATCATTACAGAAGCATTTCAAGGCCAAAGTGATGGTGCATTAACGCTATATAAGTTGACCTTAGAAGATGCAACGGCATTGTGGCATAAGCGTCGTAATAGCCGTGTGTTTATGAATAAATCGGTCAAAGATGTGGTCGAGATTATTTTTAAAGAATGGCAAAAAAAGAGCCCACTTTTTGCAGCGAGCTTAAGTTTGGACTTAAGTGGCTTAAAAAAAGAGTATGACGTTCGACCATTCATGATGCAAAGTAATGAAACCGACTATGATTTTATTACTCGCTTACTACGCAGTGAAGGCATTCATTGGTTGGTTGATGAAGCTCAATCTTTTGTAACATCGTCTGCGGCACCCATCGCAGCCCAAAAGCTACGTTTGATTGATGATAATAGTCAATATCAAGCTTTGGAGCGACGTAATATCCGTTTTCATCGCAGTAGTGCGACTGAAAAAAATGACAGTATGACCAGTTTTATCGGTCAGCGCAGTCTGCAGCCGACGTCGGTACATGTGCAGCGGTGGCAGGCAGATGTGCTTGAACAGGACGAGGGGGGTGGTGCAGTACAAAGCAAGCACCTACATAGTCAAAATCAAGATAATGCGAGCTTAAGCTTAGAGCAGGCATGGCATGTGAGCCCTGCATGGATACAAGATCTGAATGGTGAAGATGCTGCAACTGCCTCTAATAGTGCTCAAGTTGAACGTCTCAATCAAAATTTTAGTGATTATTATGCGGCTCAAGCCAAACAATTTATTGCTAAAAGTACCGTGCGTGATACACAAGTTGGTTATTGGTTCAAATTGGATGAGCATCCAGAGATTGACCAGCATCGTGGTGCCGATCAAGAGTTTTTGATTTTATCTAAGTCTTTTTATAACCAAAATAATTTACCCAAAGACTTAACCGATCAAGTTACACAACTGATCCATCAAAGTCAGTGGCAAGTCAAACAAAGCGATGCGGATGAACGCCAAGCCAATACCTTGGCTTTGCAACGTCGAAATATTACGACCGTTCCTGAATTTAATCCACTTACACATCGACCAGTAACACATCCACAGCGTGCCAAAGTTGTGGGGCCTGCCGGTGAAGAAATCCATGTTGATGAATGGGGAAGGATAAAAGTCCGTTTCCTATTTACCCGTTCAGATGATCATGGTCATGATGGCGGTGCAGGTGCGAACAATAATGACACAGACTCGGCTTGGGTTGATGTGGTGACCCCGTGGGCCGGCGAAGGTTATGGCGCACGCTTCTTACCTCGAATTGGTGAAATAGTTGTCGTTGATTTCTTTGATGGCAACATTGACCGACCTTTTGTCGTGGGTCGTATTCATGAAGCGCAGCGTAGTCCCACTAAATTTGACAATAAAGGACAATTACCCGATACCAAAAAACTTGCGGGAATTCGTTCTAAAGAAGTGGCGGGAGAGGGTTTTGGTCAATTACGCTTTGATGACACCACGGGGCAAATTAGTACACAGCTGCAAAGTAGTCATGGTGCGAGCCAACTGAACCTCGGTAAGCTCAGTCATCCAAAAGATAAAGCAGAAAGTGAAGATCGGGGTGAAGGTTTTGAGCTTCGGACCGATCAATGGGGGGCGATTCGGGCTGGACAAGGCTTATTGGTGTCGACTTATAAACAAGATGAGGCGAAAGGTGAGCACTTAAATGCAAATGAAGCCAAAAGCCAAATTGAAAGTTCCTTAAAGAGCTCTAAGGCCTTAAGTGAAGTTGCCAAGAATCAGCAGACAGACCTACTGGAAGTTTTGGAAGGGCTTCAAGCGTTTATCGAAGTTTTAAGTCAAAAAGATGAGAAAAAAGCAGCAGAATTTAAGTCTGCGATCATGGTGTTGGCTTCCCCCAATTCGATTGCTTTAAGCAGTAATGAAGACATCCATGTGTCAGCAGATGGTCAGATTAGTCATACAGCAAGCGATAGCATTAACATCTCCACACAAAAGTCTTTAATTGGGCATGCAAGCTCTAAGATCAGTCTATTTGCAGCGCAGGAAGGCGCACGGATGTATGCAGGTAAGGGTAAAATAGAAATTCAAGCACAAATTGATGGAATTGATCTGATTGCTCGGAAAGGCATTCAGATTATTTCAACAGAAGATACTGTTTATATTACCAGTCCGAAAGAGATTAATTTAACTGCGGGTGGTTCACAAGTGAAAATTAATGGTTCAGGCATATTTCCAACCACAGGTGCGAAGTTTGAAAGTAAGGCAGGACAGCATAAATTTATTCCTGGAAAAAAGGTGAATAATGAAGTACCGCAACTTCCGATATGCGAGATGCGTATTGCTAGTGCTGCTGCGAAAGGAGATGCTTTGGTGGAGTTAGCATAATGTATTTTTATCATAATAAAGTTCATGAAACTATAGAATATGATTATGCGATCGTAGATCCTAATTTAAATGCAGATTATTTCTATGAAATAGAAGATAAGCTTATTTCTTTAGCCCCAAATTATGCAAATAAGAATATGAAAGTTTTTCCTTACTTGTTGAGATTAAATCGCGTAGATCAATCTTTAATATCAGAGATATTTAAACAAGATAAGAAAAACTTACGACAAGGAAAGAATACATTTTTACCTTTTATATTTAAAAGTATACCAACGAGGGAGCCAGATATAGTCGAGCACCTTAAAAAAAAATTAGTTTATGAGTTGAATGGCCGATTTTTTTTATATCGTTTTTTTGATCCGAAAATTTGGATTCAATTAAATTATTTTAAATCGTCAGACTTTATTGAGCTAAATAAATATTTTAAAAATATAAGATTGAATATTTATGATTCATATTGTTTTTTTAATGAGTATTTAGGTGAAAAGGATGAGTATGATTGTTCAATTGATTATGAACTTTTGATTAAAATAAATATTTGTAATAATTTCTTGAGTTTGATTCAGTTTAAACCTTATAGTATTTCTGATTATTATAAAAAAATTGTAGAGGTTTATAACTCTATTAATTTAATAGAGCATATGGAAATTGAAAAAACAAATGATAAAGTAGCTATTTTGTATCATATGGAACTTCTTGGAAAAAACTATATATATTCTGATTTTTTTGAAAAATTGCTAATTAGTAAAAAAGGCTATGAACAAGCAAGTAAATTAATTGAAAATTTAATGTGGCAAGATTTTTTTATAAAAAATAATATTTTCGATGAAGAGTTGAAAAATAAGGTGATGTATGGCTATTAATGATCTAAATTGTAACTTTTGCAAGAGAGATGAAGGTTTAAGAGTATTTCTAACGAGACCTCTTTTAATTAAAGGTAAATCAGATATATCTTCATTTGGAAGTAACGAAGATGATCCAGCTTATATCAAAATTGAAAAATATTATCATAATATAGTTGAACGCTATTCAGGAGGAAGTGTATTAGAAAATCTAAAAAATGATGTTCAAAGAGATACTGAGACTAGTAGTTTAGAAGGTTTAGAGGAAACAGAAAGAGATTATAATAATTTTAGAAATTTTGAGTACGACAAATATTCAATTTCTGAAAATTTTTGTTTTACACAAACTTTGTTGCGAACGGGTTTTATTTATGTGTATTATCCTAAAAACAAGATGTTAGAAGAGTATTATATTTCTAAAAATGGTTTTATTAAAAAAATTAATAAAAATGAAAGTCTGTCTGCTACAGAAGAGCCTTGTACTCAATGGCATCACAGATTAAATGCTTTAACAATTACGATACTTAAACCACAAGATCATCCAATCGTTTATTTAACTTTTTCAGATGTAAGATGGACTAATGATATAAAAGAACGTAAAGTTCATAATTCTAATTTTTATGAAAAATTGCAAAGTTTTTCTCCTCAGAAATGGGTAACAGGAGAAGATATGCAAAAATTATTACCAATATCAGCAGATACTATTAATGTGATAGAAGATGCACTACTAGAGAATATAAGTAGAGAGGACAAAAAAAGTTTTAGTATTAGGCCTTCGATATTAGGAACTGCAAAAATACCTTCAAATAAGCCTAAAAATTTAATACCGAAATATTTAGCAGATTCTTTAACTTTTAAAGATAATTTGAACTCAGTAAATAATGGTTTTATTCAAGCATTAGATCGATTAGGTACAGTTACATTAACAACTTCTAATGATAGTTATGTAAATTTAGAAGATCCTCGAGTTTTTCATAAATTAAATGAAGATGAGCGAAATTTTTTACTTGAGAACCCTTCTGATTTAAGAGCTTATAATGGTTTAATATTTTGCTTAGATGACCCTATTGGTAATGCAATGGATGCCGGTAAATATGTTACAGACTTTTATGCTGAAGCAGTTGAAAGCTCAGAATTTTTTTCTGATATAGAAAGAACAGCTATACAAGTTAATAATTTAAGAAAACAGATTCAGCATATTAACTTAATTGAAGAGCAGTATAAAAGGCAAGCAGATTTAGATAACTCAAAAGCTTGGGGAATATTTGGAAGGGGGGTAGCTGGTGCTACGAATCCGCAAGCTTTAGAATATTATGATAATGAGATGGAGAATATTAGTCCTGAAAAGCTAAAAGAACTAAATAAAAAAGCTTTCAAAAAATTTGACGATTGTATTGATCATCACTTATTAGATAGTGCTCTACTTTCTGCTCAGACAAAAGATATATTGATTTATACATCAGCAAAAGAATTTGAACAAAATTATATCAATATTTTAACTTCAGATATATTTAAAAAAGTTTTTAAAAATTTTTTTGATGAAAGTGATTTAGAAAGTAATATTGATTATGTTAATATCGTTTCGTTAGTTGTGAATGGAATTTCTGTAAGTTCAAATCTTGTGAATTTTGTGGAGGAAAATTATTTAAATAAAGAAATTTCTGATGAAAATTTTATTTTAAATGGTTTGGTAGCAAACAATAATGAAATCAAGAAAATAATATCTAATCCTGTAGGGTTTGCTACACTCTATTTACCAGCCTTAACAGACTCAATTAATAAATTTATTGGTGAACTCAATACTCCAAGACTTAATATTTTATATGATTCATTGGGACAATCTTTTGTTTCACTACAAGCTGCCATTACAAAAATTAAACCGGGAAATTCGATTGCAGTGGATAAATATAGAAGAGAAATTATTTTATTAAACAGTTGGGGAACTAAATTAGGGGATGGGGGAAAAAAGATATATACCTATAGAGGTTCAGCTGAAAATCTACAAAGAGGAATTGCACATTTGGTGCATGAGATGGCATTACAAAGTGGCAATAAGCGTGCTATAGAGAATATCGAGCAAGCACTTAATAATAATGCTTCAGGAATTTCTAAAAAAATATCGGAATTTTCTGATTTAAAAGGGACTATTTCAGTTGATTTTGTACTGAACTCTAACTCAAATATTCCTTTTAATATCACTACAAATAAAGACTTAAGTCGTGCATTGGTAGAACAATTCGAAGTAGCTTTGAATAATGATGCACTCAATTTTTCACAAAATCATTTTCAAGCTTTTTTAGGGATTACAAGTGGTATATTTCAAACATTATTTATTAAATCTAGTTATGAAGGATTTATAAAAGATCCAAAAAGCGCAGAATATATATCGAAATTCTTTGGTGGAGTCGCATCAATTGGTTATGCAGTAACTGATGGTGTTTATAAAATTTCAAGTACACTTGCGTCGGCTAATGCATTACGTACAGGAAGCGCTTATACGCAAAACGAAGTGATGAAAAGGCTTTTTAGCGCAAAAGGAAATAAATATGCAGTTTTAATAACCACATATATGACTACAGGAGTTGATGCTTTTAAGGGGATAAAAAGCATTATAGTTGATAGAGAGCGAAATTTAGATACTTTTACAAGTACTGGTGGAAATGCGCTGATGCTAGTTGCGACTCATATCATGTTCAGGGGTACCAATCAGATGAAAGCTTTGGCAATTGTAATGTTTTCTATTGGTCTCGGTGTTTTATATTGGAATGCTAAAATCAAAGAAAGTAGCCTCCAGCAGTGGCTTCGATTATCTTTTGTTGGTAATAGAGAAGGATTAAAAGGCGTTCCTTATACATCTTATGCACAGCAACAGAAAGATTTCTCTAAAGTATTTTCATAAGGATTGATGAGTTATGCCAACTTCAGTAGGTCAATGGCCTAAATATCGTAAAAATATAGCTATCGAAAAATTAAAACCCAATAAAAAACTATTGGCCAAACCTATGATTAATGCTGAAAACTGTAATCATTTGTTTGCAATTACTCAAATGAACAGTACTTTTTTAGATACTGAAAATAAATTTTATACACACAAAGGGCATTTTAATGCCCAAAATCTTTATTTTTTTTCATTCGCATTTGCTGCATTAGTTCTTATGCCTATTTATTATTTTGTTTTTAGAGGGTATGAGTTTGATTTATTTTCTTATGTTATCGGCTTTATGTTTGTTTTCCCATTTTTTATAGCTTACCCTTTATTTTTTAATTACAAACCTGATAATAATAACTTTACACATTTTCCTATTCGCTTTAATCGTAAAAATCAACGTGTTTATTTTTTAGATATGCAGGGAAAATTTCAATCTGGAAATTGGCAAGATATGAAATTTTGTATTGTTCAACCAAATTCATTCCAAGGTGATTATGAAATTTGGGGTTTTATATTAAATAAAGAATCTCAACTTATTGAACATACTGTAGCGATTGGTCCACCTGTACCTTCAATAGAATTGTTAGAGTCTTTCTGGGGGATGATTTGTATATATATGGCAGAGGGGCCAGAAAAGCTTTATCCCAAAGATATAAAATCACTAGAAAATGATGAATATAAGATTTTTTCTAAAGTCACATTTTGTAATGACATTGTCGGAAAAAAAGAATCTCGTGAATTTAGTTATTACCGTGTGGATATTAATAGTTTTGGTTCGAAGTTCTTTTACTATTTACGTTTCCTTATCTTAGAGTCTGTATTCTGGAAGTGGGGAAGAGTGTATGCTATGTGGAATTGCAAAGTGCCAATGTGGCCAGAATCAATTTTAAAAGATTGTACGATTGATAAGGATGATCCTTATATCGTTAATGCTGACATCAATAGGCATTTTCATTACGATGCGAAGTCAAGAAAAGTGTATATAAAAGATCCAGATATTGAAAATTAAAAAACATATCTTTGGTTATGATATTTTTGAACAGAACATTCCCTTTTCCAAGTTGGAAGAAGGTGATGTTTTACTCAAACCTGACGATACGACCAAATATAAACGTAATCATAATTGGTCATTCTTAAAAATGAATGATGATTATATTGAATTAATCGATCAATCTTATGCGAGGTTGGGAAAAGGAGTAAGTATTTTAATTTTACTTCTTCCTATTTTTTTAATCTCTTTTTATTTTATATATTTTATTTTTACTACAGGAGAGGGTGATTTAGGATTTTCCATTTTTTTTATGTTCTTAATTTTGGGAATTCTTGCTTTTCCACTTATAGGATTTTTAAATCCTTACTTTAAATATGATCATAAACAGCCTATTTGTAAACCTATTCTTTTTAACCGAAAAACAGGCAAGGTATTTTTCTATATCAATGATCAAGAATATATAGAAAAGAAATGGACAGATGTAGTTTATATTATGGGCAGTAGTTTTGGGTTGTCTGGCATTCCATTACGAGAGCTTCGGGCACATATCATCGAAGACGGCATCCTAAAACATACCTTTGTGATTGGCTTTCCAATGATTGGAATATTTCGTACTCAAGGTTTATGGACTTTTATTTGTCATTTTATGATGAAAGGACCAGAGGAGCTTTACCCCAAACCGCATCCTATGTACGGTACCATCGATCCGTTTACCCAACTAACTTATTGTCAAAAGGTCGTGGGTGCAAAAGAAAGTTGGAGAGATACATGGAAATCATTTCGAATCATTTATCATTATAATTGGGTTCCAGCTTTATTTGCTTATCCATTTGATGTGTGTAACTTTGTTGCACGAAGAATTTTACTGCATATCAAACCATTGCCCGTTTGGCATGAAGATGTAGTACGAAAAAACAAAATGGATTTAGAGCGCCCAGAGGAAGTCAGCGCAAAAGATAATTTTGAATTTACGATGTTTAAAATGATGGATAAATAAAAAGCCCTTCAGGGCTTTTTATCTATAACTTAAGGTAATTGCTTAATCGGACTACCACCCAACGCCTGCATCAAAGTTACATAAGCATTGTATTGACTCTGCTTAGTTTGAACCAAAGACAGTCGCGCATTACGTGTGGTCTCCTGTGCATCAAGCAAGTTTTTCAACGCAATTGCACCATTACGATAACGAACTTCTGTTAAGCGTTCAGTCTTTTCTGCAAGCTGTACATTACGCTCTTGCAAAGCAACTTGCTGACTTAACTCAGTACGATTGGATAGCGCATTTTCCACATCGGCAAAAGCCTGATACAAGGTCTGACGATATTGAATAATAGATTTTTCATAATCTAAATCACTAATCGCAAGGTCTTTCTTCATATCATTATATTGCAAGAACGGTAAACTTAAACTTGCACCCAAAGCCAAAGCTGGGTTTTGTAATAAATTACTCAAAGACGTACTGCTCGAACCTAAACTGCCAGTCAAACTAATCGAAGGGTAGTAACTCGCTTTCGTTGCATCTTTATTTGCCAAAGCTTTACGCAATCTTAATTCGCTCGCTTGTAAATCTGGACGGCGAGACAACAACTCGGCAGGTAAACCTGCTGCAATCGTCGGTAATGCAATTCGAGGTAAACGCTGCGGCTCTGAAATATTCAGTTGTTGCACAGGTTGATGCAATAACACAGCCAATGCAGTCCGAGTTTCTACTTTTTGTTGGGCAATTTGGCTTAAGGTCGCTTTTTGACTTTGCACCGATTGCTCGGCTTGCGTTAGATCTAAACCTGACACAGCACCGGCTTTATATTGCACCTTGACCAAGTCATAGGTTTTTTGCGTACTGGCCAAATTTTGCTGCGCAATACTATAGCGCTCATTTAAATAGCCAAGTTGCCAATATAGGTTTGCTGTTGTTGCAATCAAACTTTGGGCAGTGGCTTGCAGGTCTTGTTCAGTTGCTAAAGCTTCCCATTTTGCGGCCTCAGTCTGGCTAGCCAAACGACCAAATAAATCTACTTCATAACTGACGCCACCACTGAGTGATACACCTTTTGATGAGTCATCACCTGAGTTAAGGTTAAAGTTATGCCCAGTTGAAACACTTGAACTCACGCGTGGCCCTTGCTGATTCTCAGCCAAACCAGCTTTTAGTCGAGCTTGCTGTAAATTAATACCTGCAACAGCAAGGTCTGTATTGGCAGCTAAAACTTTATTCACCAACTGGTTCAATTCAGCATCATTAAACAATGTCCACCATTGGTCAGCATAAGTATCTGCATGAACTTGCTGACTCATGGCTTTCGCATTTTGAAATTGCGTCGGGATTTGTGTTGCAGGGGCTTCATACGGCGTCTTAACCACAGCGGCACAGCCGACTAAGCTACTTCCGAGAATGAAGGCACTTGCAAGTTTAGTTAAGGTCATTTGCATCATTATTTCCTTATTCGCGAGAAAGCGCATCGACAGGGTTCAGCTGTGCGGCATTACGTGCAGGAATAAAGCCAAACACAATACCAATCATACTAGAGCAGACAAAAGCAGCAACGATAGACGTCGTTGAATAGGCCATTTGGAATGTTCCACCGGCAAAATGACTAATCAATTGTCCAATACCTAAAGATAATAAAACCCCAAGCACACCGCCTAAGATACACACCAACACCGCCTCAATCAGGAACTGCTGTAAAATATCACTTTGACGGGCACCCACGGCCATACGTACACCAATTTCTTGAGTACGCTCAGTCACAGAAACCAACATAATGTTCATGACCCCAATACCACCGACGATCAATGAAATCACCGCAATCGCAGACACCAATAAGGTCATTGTTGCAGTGGTTTGTTGAATGGTTTCACGGATACTATCGGAGTTTTGTGTAAAGACATCTTGCGCGCCATGACGTTGCACCAATAAGTTCAATATGGCGTTCTCAGCCGCAGCACTTGGGTATTCATCTTTCACTCGGACAATGATGCTACGTACGTTCGACTGCCCCAGCATACGACTCATAACCGTTGAATACGGCAAATACACATTCAGGCTATCTGAGTTGCCCATCATGCTTTTTTGTTCTTCGATCACGCCAATGATACGGCTCGGCACACTGCCTAATAAAATCACTTGACCCACAGGGTTGGTGCCATCTGCAAAGAAGGTATTTTTAGTATTACTATCAATCACCACATCTTGCGCTTGCTCAGTCACGCTTTCTTTATCAAAAGGCTGACCCGAAGCGAAGTTCATTCCTTTGACATAGAAGAAATCTTCACTCACGCCATTTACTGTGGTTGACGCTTCTGTGTCTTTAAAACGTGCTGTGACAGATGAGTTGACTGATGGACTGACACCGTCAACATAAGGTTGTTCCGCAAGGGCCGTCGCATCGGCTGGAACCAATGTTTTTACTTGCGATGATCTTGAGTTATCACCAAATCCACGACCTTGATACACCGTGATGGTATTGGTACCTAAACTACTGATATTTTCTAAAATCTGCTTTTGCGAACCATTCCCAAGAGCCACAACAGAAACCACAGAAGCGATACCAATAATGATCCCGAGCATGGTTAAAAATGTTCGCATACGGTGAGCATTCATGGCTAAAATCGCCATACGGAAGGCTTCACCTAAACGGTCAACGGCAGAGCGCCAGCTTGAGGTTTTTTTCTGTGTGTTTGGAACGAGTTGTTGTTTTTCTAAAGGTTCATCATCTGTTTCAGGTACATTGGGCTGATCTGAAATGATGTTACCATCTGAAATTTCAATAATTCTAGTCGCATTTTTTGCAACATTATGGTCGTGCGTGACCAAAATAATGGTATGACCTTTGGCATTGAGTTCGCGCAAAATCCGCATTACTTCAATACCACTATTCTTATCTAGTGCACCGGTCGGTTCATCGGCAAGAATAACATCACCACCATTCATGAGGGCACGCGCAATAGACACACGTTGTTGCTGACCACCCGAAAGTTGACTCGGGCGGTTTTGAGTTTTTTCACCCAGTCCTAAGTCAGTCAGCAGTTGCTTGGCACGTGCATTGCGTTCGGTTGCATCTGCACCGGCATAGATTGCGGGAACTTCAACGTTACCTGCAGCATTCAAATCACCGAGTAAGTGATAACGCTGGAAAATAAAGCCAAAATATTCACGGCGTAACTGTGCCAGTTCATCAGGTTCAAGTTCACGGGTTTCACGCCCCTTGACCTTGTAACTGCCATTGGTTGGCTTATCAAGGCACCCCAAAATGTTCATGAGGGTGGATTTACCAGAACCGGACTGACCTACAATCGCCACCAGTTCACCTGGGTAAATCTCAAGATTGACCCCTTTTAGAATCTGGACTGTGCTTTCACCAGCAGGGAATTCACGAGTCAGATTCTTGACCTCAAGTAGAGGCGTCTGATTTTGACTCATCATTACATTCTCATTGGGCCGCCAGCACCACCACGGTTGCTGCGTTTCGCTGAATCATTAGAGGTATCTGAACCGTCGGCAATCACGACTTTGTCACCTTGTTTTAAGCCACGGATCACTTGTGCGGTCACACGGTTATTTAAACCGAGTAATACCTGTTGTGGTTGAGCTGAACCATCGGCTTGTAGTACACGAACCATCGCAACGCTGGCCTTACCTTGTTTGACCAATGCTTTTTCAGCTTCAGTCAGTTCTAAACGTTTAGGACGGTTTGGATTGTCTTTGTTCGATCTAGCTTCTGCGATGGCATTTTTATCAGCAGATTGACCATTTGCAGATGCATTATTACGGCTACGTTGTGGGCGGTTCGAGGTTTGAACGGCTGCGGCAGGTACAGTCAAGACATTCTTGGCTTCATCTAGAATGATATACACCTGAGCAGTCATATCAATACGCAATTTACCGTCTTCATTTGGGACATCAAATAACGCATTGTAGTAAACCGCAGTACTTGAAGACGAAGAGGTGTTGTTGTTACTTTCGGTGTTAATTGAGTTTGGCGCAGGTTCAACTTGGCGCAGGGTAGCATAGTGTTTTGTTTCACTGTCGCCCAAGGTTGTAAAATAGACGTTTTGACCTTCTTGGACTTTCATCACATCGGCTTCAGAAATTTCCGCCTTAATGGTCATGGTGTCGAGTTTTGCCAATTTCACAATGGTTGGCGCACTTTGGTTGGCATTTACGGTTTGACCTTCTTCAGTCACAATCGCCACGATGGTTCCATCCATAGGTGCAACAATTTGTGTATAGCCTAAGTCTTCTTTTGCAGTCGCTAAAGTTAAACGTGATTGTTCGATTTGTGCATTAATGGCTGCAATATCAGCTTGCGCAGTTTTATAACTTGCTAGCGCAGATTCAAGTTCTGCACGACTAGTCGCGTCTTGAGCGTACATTGCTTGTTGACGATTATATTCAGCTTGGACTTTTGCAAGATTTGCTTGTTTAACTGCCAATTGCGCTTGTTGGTTTTTGATGCTGGCTTCTGCAGTTTTTAAATCATTTTCCTGACGTACCGAGTCAATACGGGCAATCAGCTGACCTTGTTTCACTTCATCACCGAGTTGCACATACATCTTTTTCACCTGACCAGAAACCTGTGCACCAACACTCACCATTTTGGTTGCTTCAAGTACACCTGTTGCAAGCACAGAGTTTTCAATGTCACCACGACTCACTTCAGCAGTAATATATTGCGGCTGAGTTTCTTTAGGTTTTAGGAAATGCCATGCAGTGACAGCGATTGCCAAAGCAACGATGATGGCTACGATCAATTTTGCTGGTTTTATTTTTGGCATGATTGGCAGTTAAAAGTTTATAAAGATGATTGAATTATAAGATTTAAATACGGATAAATTGTGAACTTTTTGAACAACCAGTAATGATAATTATTCTTTTATACTGGAATGCAAGTTATTACAGCCTTTTATTAGACTAGAAGAGTCTGCGCCCACACAAGCTGGCAATAGCTTGTTGTACCAAGTGCTCAGGATTTTCATGACCTAAACCTTTTATTGACGCGTCTAAACGAAGTAATAGGGCAGGCCAAGTCAAAAAATCGTTCGCATTTAAACGGCGTAACGCTTGTTGATACAGCCCGACTTTGGTTTTCCAAATACCAATTTGCAAAGCATTTTGTGGCTGCTCAAACAGTTGCATCAGCAAACGCATTTCCTTACTGATACTCCATAAAATCAGCGACATCGGCTCGCCAGAGGCAATCAAATATTGAAAAATTTTAATTGATTGCGCCAAATTGCCTTGCAGCATTGCATCATTTAAATCATAGGTGGTGTAGCGTGACTGATCTTGTAAGCAAGAGTACAGATGATCAATCTGAATCATTTCAGCTTCAGGAAAAGTATCTGCGACACGCATTAAACTATTTTTTGCAGCCAGTAAGTTGTGCTCATGATGCTGTTCTAGCCATTGCCAAGCATCATTGGCGAGTTTAATGCCGAGCTTTTGTGCTTCAACGGCCAAAATTTGCTGACGATCTTTAGGGTAGTTTGCAGTCAGTGCAACATTGACTCCATTGGCATCAATGGTTTGGAAAAAACTGGTCTTTAAACTCGCACTGTCTTGCTTCGGCATGACCACGAGCAGCAAGTTACTTTCATTTTGCTGCAAATAGCTTTTTAACAGTTTTAGTCCATTGGCATCGGGTTTAATGCTGCCATGTGCCTCAATTGCCAGTTGACTGGAAAATAATGACAAGCTATTTAAAGCATTAAAGACATTTTTCCAATCAGCAGCAGAGCTAATGTCATAACGTTGACGCTCGACTTCTCGAGCGTTCCAACTCTTACGAAATGCATCAAGGAGATTTTGTTCAAGTAATGGCTCTTGACCATGCAGCACCCAGGCACCTTGCGCTTCATCTACACGTTTTAATGCCTGAAGATAGTCAAGTTTCATAAATCAAAATTACTCAGCTTTGGTCGGTGCAGTTAGTGGATTCGCTTTCGGTAAGCGGTTTGATGAAATTTGGCGCACGATCTGTTGTGCAATGTCATCAATAATCACTTGTTTTAAATATTTTTCTTCTTGGTCATCGGTGTTCACGGTTGCTACGTCGTATTGGTAGCTACGTGTTGCCATCAATGTACGTGGTTCTGTCACAGGGTTACCTTGAGCATCTTCAATTTGGAACGTCACATTCAAGCGCAGTAAAGTTTCAACCAATTTACCATTGAGTTCTAAACGTCGTGGAGTGTAATCCAACACATGTAAGACATAGGCATTTTGATTATTGCTCAATTGCACGCCTGCAGAACCTAAATAAATCGCTAACTTTTCATGTAAATCATCCGTATCTTCAGGAAGTGCCAATCGCATATTGGAATAGGCTACAGGTACAGCAGCAGGGTTGGTGCCTTTTAAATGAAAACCACAACCGACCATGCCTGCGCTCAGGCCCATAGTTAATACAATTGCAGCAACACGTTGAACCAAGTGCATAAAGTGTCCTCTGTTTCCCGAAGGGATAATGTTGAAATCCTGTGTGGATTGTAAAGTCAAAGCCCGTTGACTCGCAACGGGCTTTGTTTGGGAATTGTGAAATCCTTTTGTTCCCTCTCCTTATAGGAGAGGGTTAGGGAGAGGTTAATTACCCTCATCCCAACCTTCTCCCAAAGGGAGAAGGAAATATAAGGAATTTAAACCACCAAATTCACTAATTTATTCGGCACCACAATTTCTTTCTTGGTTGGACCAGTCAAGAATTGTTGAACTTCAGGTAATGCTTTTGCTTGTGCCAAAATGTCATCTTTAGAGGCATCGACAGACACTTCTAATTTGCCACGAAGTTTACCGTTCACTTGCACTACAATCGTTTGTGTATTGCGAGTCAGCGCAGATTCATCTACAGCAGGGAAGCGTGCTGATGTTAATTCGATACCAAACTCAGCCAATAAGGTTTGGCTTAAATGTGGTGCAAACGGAGCAAGTAAAGTTAGAAGGGTAATGATTGATTCACGTGCAACGGCAACGTCATTGTCATCTTTGGCTTCAAATTTATTGTTTGCATTCAAAAGTTCCATCATCGCAGCAATCGCGGTGTTGAAGGCGTGACGACGTGCAATGTCATCACCCACTTTTTGAATGGTTTCGTGTGTTTTACGACGCAAGTCTTGTGCAGCGGTAGATAGTGTCGCTTTGTCGATATTTGCAGCAGAGTTACCTTGTTCAAGGAAACCAGATGCTAGGCGCCATACACGTTTTAAGAAACGGTTTGCACCTTCAACACCTGCGTCAGACCATTCAAGTGATTGATCTGGTGGAGCTGCGAACATCATGAATACACGTGCAGTATCTGCACCGTATTGGTCAATAATCGCTTGCGGGTCGATACCGTTGTTTTTCGATTTCGACATTTTTTCTTGACCGCCAACCACGACGTCTTGACCATCACCTTGATATTTCGCAGAAATGATACGGCCTTTTTCATCACGTTCTAAGTCGATGTCGGCAGGGTTAAACCATGTTTTCTTGCCTGACTCAGATTCACGGTAGTAAGTATCCGCAAGCACCATACCTTGAGTAAGCAAGTTAGTGAATGGTTCGTTGCCTTGTACCACACCTTCATCACGCATCAATTTGTGGAAGAAGCGTGCATAGAGTAAGTGCAGAATCGCATGTTCAACACCACCGATGTATTGGTTCACAGGAAGCCAAGTTTGACCCGCTTCAGGTTTCACCATGCCATCCGTAAAGTCTGGAGATGCGTAACGCGCATAGTACCAAGACGATTCTACAAAGGTATCTAGCGTATCTGTTTCACGACGAGCGTCGCCACCACAGCATGGACAAGTTGTTTCGTAGAATTCAGGCATTTTGTTTAGTGGGTTGCCTGAACCATCCGGCACCACGTCCGTTGGCAATACAACTGGAAGCTGTTCTTCAGGTACTGGAACCTGACCACATTTTTCACAGTTGATCATAGGAATTGGACAACCCCAATAACGCTGACGAGAAACACCCCAGTCACGTAAACGGAATTGAACTTTTACATTTGCAAGCTTTTGAGGCTCAAGTTTTGCAAGGAATGCATCGAATGCGCCTTGGAAATCTAAACCGTCAAATTCGCCTGAATTCACCAGTTTGCCTTCTTTAGAACCGTACCATTCTTGCCAAGTGGTTGCGTCAAAGTCTGCATCGTTTGCACCTTTGGCATCAATCACTTGCTTAATGGTTAAGCCATATTTGTTGGCAAATTCGAAGTCACGTTCATCGTGTGAAGGCACTGCCATCACCGCACCTGAACCGTAAGACATCAAGACGTAGTTTGCGATCCAAACAGGAACTTCTTCACCTGTAACTGGGTGCTTCACAGAAAGACCAGTTGCCATGCCTTTCTTTTCAGCAGTCGCAAGATCAGCTTCTGCAACAGAACCCATACGGCATTCTTCAATAAATGCAGCAAGCTCTGGGTTGTTTTCCGCAGCTTTAAGTGCCATTGGATGCTCTGCTGCAACTGCAACATAAGTCACACCCATTAAGGTGTCAGCACGAGTGGTAAATACAGTTAAGCCATCTGCATAAACGTCTGGATTCGCTGAAGGGAAGGTAATTTCCATACCCTGTGAGCGACCAATCCAGTTACGTTGCATGGTTAAAACTTGCTGTGGCCAGCCGTCTTTTAATGTTTCTAAATCGTCAAGTAATTCTTGCGCATAGTCAGTGATGCGGAAGTAGTACATTGGAATATCACGTTTTTCGACCAATGCACCAGAACGCCAGCCACGACCATTTTCAACTTGTTCGTTTGCTAAAACAGTTTGGTCTACTGGGTCCCAGTTCACTGTTGAAAGCTTACGGTAAATTAAACCTTTTTTATAAAGCTGTACGAATAACCATTGTTCCCAGCGATAGTATTCAGGTGTGCAAGTTGCAAATTCACGATCCCAATCTACAGAAAGACCTAACTTTTTAAGCTGATTACGCATGTAATCAATGTTTTCAAAAGTCCATTTTGCAGGAGCGACTTGATGGGCAATCGCCGCATTTTCAGCAGGTAGGCCGAAAGCATCCCAACCCATGGGTTGTAGCACAGTTTCACCTTGTAAGCGGTGGAAACGGCTGATCACGTCACCAATCGTATAGTTACGCACATGACCCATATGCAGTTTGCCACTTGGATAAGGGAACATAGAGAGGA
Source organism: Acinetobacter amyesii (assembly GCF_023499985.1). Classification (NCBI taxonomy): domain Bacteria; kingdom Pseudomonadati; phylum Pseudomonadota; class Gammaproteobacteria; order Moraxellales; family Moraxellaceae; genus Acinetobacter; species Acinetobacter amyesii. The sequence continues at coordinate 188,288 of NZ_JAMCOU010000031.1, forward strand.
TATAACGACGTGGTCCTTCTACTTGGTCGGCAACTTTAAAGGCTTTGCGATTTTCCCAGTCTTGTTGGACTGTAGGTTCAATCGCACTGGCTTGATATTCAGGGTCAATGTGAGTAGTCATAAACGTAAATAGAAATAACGGTTAAAAAGTTTGTGCTACAGCATAGCGCAAAATACGCCTAGAGTGAATTTTGCGATGCTGTGTAGATGTAAATAATTTAAGTCAAAATTGAAGGCTTTGGCGTAAATTATTGTGGTGCGGAGGCTACGGCTTGACCTTGGCGGAGCGCTGCATTGGCTTCGCGTTGTTGTTCCGCTAGCTGCTCATTTTGTTCATTCGACTGTTCGGCTTCACGTGAAACCTCTTCTTGGTTTTTTGCTGGAGTTGATTGCGTAGTCGTTGTTGCACCATAGGTATTCACTTTACCTTTACGCTGCGCATTTTTTGGCGGTGGCGTAGTGGTGTAATGCGTTGAACCTTTTGCATCCACCCATTTGTAATATTCTTTCGCTGAAAGGTCCAAACTGGTCAGGCAAAATGCCATGCTAGATAAAATACAGGCAGTGCGAGCAATCGTCGTCTTCATCATAAATTTAGTCCCAAAGTTAGAGTGATCATGCAAAATTATGCTGAAAATTTTGCGCTTTTTTGACAGCAGAATCTATGCATTTTTTAGCACAAAGGATAAAAGGGGCATCGTGTGGGATGAATAACTTTGTGAATGATGAATTGTGGAATTAATAAGCAATCAAAATATTGTGTTTTTATCATTTAATCCATGCCTTAAGTTGAAAGTGAGGCAATTGAATTAAAAACCTACAGCAATTCATTTAATTTATTTATTAGATTTATAAAAGTATTTTATTAAATACATGCTAACTGGTTATAAATAAACAAACTACAAAGAATGCAAAGAACGGGAGTGTGCTTAAAAAACAAACGGTCTGTAAGTAATCAGAAAAAAGCCCATTTTTAAACTTGACTTTAATGGTTGAAACTACAAAAATGCTGTCTTTAGTTTTATATGCCTTAGATCGATCACCCTTCGAATGAGTGCATTTTAGCAATGGACTTCTTCTCTAGCCGAGAGGTTGAACAAAGCCAACAAAATATGTTTATCCCAACATGTTTTAGACCCCATATTGCTCAAACAGCAAGCAGGTCAGATTTTTTTCTTATTGCTATGAAAACTATGAAATTTGTGTGCTATAACAGAGCACACAGTTAATGAATTAACCACGACAAATGCCCTCCATTTGTGCGTGAAAAAAGATTAGGGTGAATCACGTTGGAACTTTTATCTGGTGGTGAAATGCTTGTTCGCGCTTTAGCGGACGAAGGCGTTGAACATGTTTTTGGATACCCAGGCGGCGCAGTACTGCATATTTATGACGCGCTATTTCAACAAGAAAAAATCAATCATTACCTAGTGCGCCACGAGCAAGCTGCTGGTCATATGGCTGATGCTTACTCACGTGTCACAGGTAAAACAGGTGTCGTATTGGTGACATCTGGTCCTGGTGCAACAAATACCGTAACTCCAATTGCAACTGCCTATATGGACTCAATCCCAATGGTGATTTTGTCAGGTCAGGTTGCAAGCCATCTTATCGGTGAGGATGCGTTCCAAGAAACGGATATGGTCGGTATTTCGCGCCCAATCGTAAAACACAGCTTCCAAGTACGTCATGCAAGCGAAATCCCTTCGATTATTAAGAAGGCATTTTATATCGCTTCAAGTGGCCGTCCGGGTCCTGTTGTTGTTGATATTCCAAAGGATGCGACGAATCCTGCAGAGAAATTTGCTTACGAATATCCTGAAAAAGTGAAAATGCGTTCGTATCAACCGCCGCATCGTGGTCACTCAGGTCAAATTCGTAAAGCAATTGATGAATTGATTCATGCTAAACGCCCAATTATTTATTCAGGCGGTGGTGTGGTTCAAGGCAACGCTTCTGCACAGTTGACAGAACTTGCACATTTATTGGGTTATCCAGTAACCAGTACCTTAATGGGCCTTGGTGCGTATCCGGGCAATGATGAACAGTTCATTGGTATGTTGGGTATGCATGGTACTTATGAAGCCAATATGACCATGCACAATGCAGATGTGATTCTGTGTGTAGGCGCGCGCTTCGATGACCGTGTAACCAATAATCCAGCGAAATTCTGTCCAAATGCAAAAGTCATTCATATTGATATTGACCCAGCAACGATTTCAAAAACAATTATGGCGCACATCCCAATTGTGGGTGCAGTAGAGCCTGTATTGACTGAAATGTTGGCTCAATTAAAGCAATTGAATGTGTCTAAACCAAATCCAGAAGATATCGCGGCTTGGTGGAAACAAATCAATGAATGGCGCCAAGTTCATGGTTTGAACTATGACAAACCAACTGATGGTTCGATGAAGCCACAGCAAGTTGTTGAAGCATTGGATAAAATTACCAATAGTCAAGCCATCATTACTTCAGACGTTGGTCAACACCAAATGTTTGGTGCGCTTTACTACAAATACACACGTCCACGTCAATGGATCAACTCAGGTGGTCTAGGAACCATGGGTGTAGGTTTGCCATATGCTATGGCAGCTAAACTTGCCTTCCCAGATCAACAAGTAGTGTGTATTACTGGCGAAGCATCGATTCAGATGTGTATCCAAGAACTATCTACATGTAAGCAATATGGCTTGAATGTAAAAATTCTATGCTTGAATAACCGTGCATTAGGTATGGTTAAGCAATGGCAAGACATGAACTACGAAGGTCGTCACTCAAGCTCGTATGTTGAGTCACTTCCAGACTTCCCTAAATTAATGGAGGCGTATGGTCATGTAGGTATTCAAATTGACCATGCAGATGAACTCGAGTCGAAGCTTGCTGAAGCGATGGCGATCAATGACAAGTGTGTGTTTATTAACGTGATGGTTGACCGTTCAGAGCATGTATATCCAATGTTGGTTGCTGGCCAGTCAATGAAAGATATGTGGTTAGGCAAAGGAGAGCGCACACAATGAGACATATTATCTCTGTACTTGTAGAAAACGAAGCAGGTGCGCTTTCACGTTTGGTAGGTTTATTCTCTCAGCGTGGTTATAACATTGAGACATTAAACGTAGCGCCAACAGAAGATCCGACGCTTTCGCGTTTGACTTTAACCACGTATGGCGATGAGCATAAAATTGAACAAATCACCAAACAACTCAACAAGCTTGTCGAAGTTGTTAAAGTTGTTGATTTGTCTGAAGGTGCTCATATTGAACGTGAATTGATGTTAATTAAAGTCAAAGCACTTGGTTCAGCGCGCGCAGAAATTAAACGTACTGCGGATATTTTCCGTGGACAAATCGTAGACGTAACACCAACGACATATACCATTCAAATCGCAGGTACAACTGAAAAGATAGATGGTTTTATTGATGCCTTAGCTGAAAATACAATTCTAGAAGTTGTACGTTCAGGTGTTTCAGGTATCGCACGTGGCGAAAAAGTTTTAACTATCTAATTTTATATATTCACCTCACTCCTATGGCTGAGGTACTTGAAACGTGAATAATCAAACAGAATCACGGTATCAAGTTAAAGGAAACAAAAGCATTTTAGCGGAGACAGCAATGCAAATTTTTTACGATAAAGACACAGACTTATCTATCATCCAAGGCAAAAAAGTAGCAATCATTGGTTATGGTTCACAAGGCCATGCTCATGCGCTTAACCTTAAAGATTCAGGCGTTGACGTAACTGTAGGTCTACGTGCTGGTTCTACTTCTTGGAAAAAAGCTGAAAATGCTGGTCTTAAAGTTTCAGAAGTTCCTGCTGCTGTAGCTCAAGCTGACTTAGTTATGATTTTGACTCCAGATGAGTTCCAATCACAACTTTACCGTGACGTAATTGAGCCAAACATCAAGCAAGGTGCAACACTAGCATTTGCTCATGGTTTCTCTGTTCTTTATAACCAAGTTGTTCCACGTGCTGACCTTGACGTAATCATGGTTGCTCCAAAAGCACCTGGTCATACTGTACGTTCAGAATTCCAACGTGGTTCAGGTGTACCTGATCTTATCGCTGTTCACCAAGATGCTTCTGGTAATGCACGTAACGTTGCGCTTTCTTACGCTTCAGGTGTTGGTGGCGGCCGTACAGGTATTATCGAAACTTCATTCCGTGAAGAAACTGAAACTGACCTTTTCGGTGAGCAAGCAGTTCTTTGTGGTGGTGCTGTTGAATTGGTTAAAATGGGCTTCGAAACTCTTGTTGAAGCTGGTTATGCACCAGAAATGGCTTACTTCGAATGTCTACACGAACTTAAATTGATCGTTGACTTAATGTTCGAAGGCGGTATTGCGGACATGAACTACTCAGTATCAAACAATGCTGAATATGGCGAATACGTAACTGGCGTTGAAGTAATCAACGAACAGTCTCGTGAAGCAATGCGTAATGCACTTAAACGTATTCAATCTGGCGAATACGCGAAGATGTTCATCCAAGAAGGTGCGTTGAACTATCCTTCTATGACTGCTCGTCGTCGTCAAAACGCGGCGCATGGTATCGAAGTAACTGGTAACAAGTTACGTGCGATGATGCCTTGGATCCAAGCAAACAAAATCGTTGATAAAGAGAAAAACTAATTTCTTGAATCAATTGATTTGAATATGAAGACCCACTCATTTTGAGTGGGTTTTTTAATATCTAAAGTTACGTGCCTTAAAAATAGAAAAGCATGCTTTTCTATTTTTACGTACCTTGGATTCAAGCAAACAAAATCGTTGATAAAGAAAAGAACTAAGTTCTGATTTCTAAGTCAAAAAGCCCCAGAATTTAACAGGGGCTTTTTTATGCCTTAGTGAAATCAGTATCAAGGCTGCGTGCCTCAAATGATGTAAGCGATGCTTACATCATTTTCGTACCTTGGATCCAAGCGAACAAAATCGTTGATAAAGAGAAAAACTAATTTCTTGAATCAATTGATTTGAATACGAAGACCCACTCATTTTGAGTGGGTTTTTTAATATCTAAAGTTACTTGCCTAAAAAATAGAAAAGTAGTGCTCTCATTCCTTCTGCGTCACTCAAAACAGTGTGCTGCCTCGTTGTACTTCGTACAAAACAATGTTTTGTACTCGTTCATACTTTGGATCCAAGCGAACAAAATCGTAAGCAAAGAAAAGAATTTATTTAATTATCTTTTGAGTTTTATGCTACAAGGAACCCAATATTAGCGTGGGTTAGAATAATGATTTTATATAAATATGTGAGTTTTGAAGCTGCTTTAACGATTTTAAAAACAAAATCTCTAGGTTTTCACATTTAGAAGATTTTAATGACCCATTTGAATGCACTGGTTTTGGTTTTTATGATTTGGATGTACCGACATCGGTAGCAGTAGGGCATTCCGAAATCAGTTTTCTAGAAAATATGTGATTTTAAGTTTGACTAGAACTGCTTTAAATCTACTCATCTGGCCACATTATGGGGATAGTTAAAAAAGGTGTCGTGATCGGAATAGACACATGCAAAGCAGGCCTTGAAGATGGTGATCAATTTATTATTCCTTCAACAAAAGGGGAGTTGAGATATTTAAAAACAGCGCCGAAGCAGGCCAATGTGGCAAGTGTTGAAAAATTAATGTCGGTAGGAAATTCAAATATTTTAAATTGGGATAATGAAGAAGTTTTAATAAAGCATGGTTTGCTTTATAAAATGCAGGAATGGGCATACAAAGAGGAAGTACGTATTGTAAAAAATATTAGCGATGCTCAATTCGGGTATCACTTTTCTACAAAAACACATGCATATATCAATGACCAACTTTGGCAAAGAGTCCAATTGCAAACGCGTCCAATTTATACGTTAAAATTGCCTGAAGAAGCCTTTGTTGAAGTATATGTTGGGAAAAATGCATATATTGATCGTAGAAGAAAGCAAGAGCTTGTGAAGCTAGTAATTGATCATAAGGTAGATCAGTTTGAATTGCTGAAAGATCTATGTATTCAATTTAATATTGGTTTGAAATGTATTTCATTAGATTTGGAAACTTGGGCTTTAAAAGCGACTCCAATTTAATCTGATGATTTGAGTTGTAGGTGGTTTCAAAACTCCTATATTTGTGTCAGCTGTGTTGAATTTAGGTTGTGATAGAGTAGGCATTATTCATGCCGTATGGAGTGTGTAATTGCAATGAAAATATCAAAACTCCCTCTTTTACTCGCTCTTTGTCTACCAGTGGTGAGTTTTGCACAAGAGGCAGATATAACACTGCCTGAGTTAAAGCCTTTACCTGAGGTTCGGATATCCATGCAGCGGATGCTTCGCTCGACTGAAGGGCGCTATTTCTTAGATTTGTATGCTGGTATATGGAATCCGCACGGGACTTTGACTGATCTGCAAGAGCCCAAACAAATTAACTTTAAAGGGACTCAAAAAGCTGATTTTATTGACTTGAATTCAGTTAATGTTGGGACCGAACAAAGTGCGGCAACTGCTTATCGATTGGCAGGAACCTTGAATGCAAATACAGGCTCGTTTAAAGCTGAACTGATGGAAAAGACGGTACCACCATCTACAAGTTATTTACAGTTTGAACCTGCGTTTAAAGCTGCAGATAAACCTATCCTGCTGTTTAAGTTTTATGGGGTGCAATCTGCAGACCAACCTTATGGGAAGTCACTAAAACGCGTAGATGTGATTAATAAATCAAATGGCAAAGTACTACAGTCATTACAAGGCTTTAATGCCTTTGGGAATAGTATGGGATTCTTAGATGTAAACTTTGATGGATACTATGATGTTGTACTTTCAGACACTTCTGATGGTCGAAAAATAGAAGATAAGCGATTTATTTATTGGATGTACAATCCTAAAACGAAGAATTTTCAACGCTCACCGCAATTGGAGAAAATTGCTGGCTTCCCAAAATTAAAAGGAGAGCTGCAGCAGATCGACTTTGGATCAGGTCAAATCTTTCGAGTCGATCAAGGATTGCTTTATCCAGTCAGTGAGTAAGTTAAATTTTTTAAAAAGCCCCATAATTTGGGGCTTTTTTTTATTTATAGAATTTTCTAAAGAAGAATCCAGGCAGTTTTAAAAGAGGTGGTCCGTATTTTGAATAAAAAAACAAAGTAAAATGAGTGTTGAAAGAGAGGGGGTGAATTTCTATATATGTGATAATTCACGTAATAAATGAGATTCTAAAAATTTGAAAAACAAAAAAACTGAAATTTCAAGAAAGAAAATATGATTTACAAAAGCTTAACATTGGAAACTAAGACGTGTTTCAAAACCTGTAATTTAATACAAAGGCTCAGTATTTGGTGACGTAATTCTTGTATTGCGTTTCAAAAGACATACCTGAAAGTAGTGATTATATATTTAAGATTCTATTTAAAATTTAAATTTAATCGGTCTTTACTATTAATATAGTTGAATATTCATGTAATATTGTTTTGTTTGAAAATTATTTTGAACTATTTCACAAATATTTGGTGAAATATGTAACAGCCTATATTATTTTTAATGTTACTAAATTTAATAAAAACAATAAGATATAATATACCAAAAAATAGGGATATGAAAAAAATCCCCAAAATTTGGGATAAAGAGGAAAATTAAATGAAAATATAAAAATTAAAAATATTTAATATATTACAAACACATAATTTAAATATTTGTAAAAAATAATATTACATGAATATTCGTGTGAAATTTCCATATTAGGTTCTTTTTTTCTCAACATGATTAAGAATGAATCAGCACCTAGGGAAAGTAAGATTAATTAGTTTTTCTTAATAAATATCCTTTGATGCACATACTAATAAATCTCATATGAGAATGGAGAAGTGAAATGTCTACATCTAAAATTTTAACCGCAGTACTATCTGCAACATTGTTCGTAGCACTTCCAGCAACATCTGCAATCGCTGGTGGTAAAAAAGAATCTAAACAATGTGGCGGTGCGCCGTGTGAAGGCGAAATCGACATCGAGTTACAGATTCTGAAAGCATGTGAGCTTTTGGTAGGTAAAGACATCAAACTCGTTGAAGACAGTTATACGGGTGCTAGTGGCTTTACAGTTACAACGAACACTCCATATACATTAAATCTATCTACGCTAAACGCGGGTTCAAGTGCAGATACTTTTGTAAAACATGAAACCACTAGTGATAAAGTATTTACAAAAATCACGACTTCAAAAGGTGGTGTGAATTATCCAATCGGTTCTACACCTGTAGCTGGTATGAGTGTTGATAACTTCACAGTATCTGTTGCTCCAAAATCTGCAATTTCAGCGACTCAACGTGCTGGTACATACAAAGATACTTTATATATCAAAGTAGCTTACTAATCCAAATTTAGGGAGTTGATTCTACACAGTTAGGGTCAACTTCTTTTTATTTTGAATTGATAATAATATTTAAATGTACTGGGGTGGGTATATGAAAAGTTTATTCAAAGTCGTTTCATTAAGTTTAATGACTTGCTTATTGAGTCCTCAAATATTTGCAGGAATTTCAATTAGCCCTGTGCAGTTATATTTAACCGATAAATCTAAACAACGCAGTGCGACATTTACTTTGGAATCGAAAGGGGATGATGAGACACCACGTATTTTTGAAGCTAAAGCATTTAAATGGACTCAAAATGCTGCAGGTGAAGATATTCTTTCACCTGAATCCAATATTATTATCAATCCGAAAAATTTCATTCTAAAACCAAACTCAAAACAAATGGTTCGTGTGGGTTTTACTCAATCTGTAGAGAGTATGAATCTACAACAAGAAGAAGCATGGCGTATTATTTATACTGAGCTACCTCAAGTGACGAACTCTGAATCGAAAATTGCACTGTTATTAAGTATTAATGTGCCATTTTTTGTCGGCAAACAAGAATCCGCTTATTTAAAATTTATTGCCAAAAAAATGAATGGTCGTACCATTATTCAGGTTGAAAATTTAGCAAAATCACACATTCAAATCCAAAAACTTTATGTCATCGATAAAAGCAAGAAAACAGTCGCTGAATCTTCCGATATGAAATATTTATTGGCATTAGGTAAAAACCAATACGACATCGGGAATGTTTCTTTACAAGGCGCTAGTAATTATAAAGTCGTTGTGGAAACAGATAAAGGTGACACTCCTTTGGAGTTTAATTTAGTTGAGTAGTGGCTATGAACAGAATTACATTGCTTCTATATTGTATTTTATGTGCTAATTCTGCTCATGCAGAAGCCGTTGATATGCCTGATGATTTATTTCCAACCAGTATTTGGGTAAACGAAGTAGACCGCAAGAGCGAAGTATTATTACTGACTGAAAATAACAAGTTTTATATAGAGTGCGCAGATCTTGATAAGCTGCAAATTAAAGTAGAAATTCTGAAACGACATGCAACTAAAAATTCATTTTGTTTGGTAACGGATCAAGATATTCAGTCTGGATTTGATCCTCAATTGCAAGCCGTCAAAATTAATCTTCCATCAAAATATTTCTTTGGGCTAGAAACTGATACCTTAATCAGCCAGCCGATGCCTGCAAATTTTGGTGCATTTCTTAATTATGAAATGCATTTTGAAAATAATACTCAACATAATAATTTTGGTGTGCTACCTGAACTGGGCGTGTTTAAAGACAATTGGATTTTAAGAAATAATGCCTTTTATCGAAATAATAAAGGAGATGATTATCGTGAAGAAAAATTCGTCAGGTTAAATAGTAGTCTTGAGTTTGATTTTTCTAAAAGTGCGACCAAACTGATTATTGGTGATACGACCTCTGCATATAGTGCATTAATTCATGGTGTGCGATTTGGTGGTTTGAGTTTTGGTACAGACTATACGTCACGCCCAGATTTCGTGTATTGGAATATTCCAAGTCTAAAAGGTAGTGCGGTTTTACCTTCGACTGTTGATTTATATATTGATGGCGTAAATATTTATCAGAAAAAGATTTCACCTGGAGATTATAACTTACAAACAGGTGCCAATATTGAAAGTGCCGGTACAGCGCAAATGGTTGTACAAGATGTATTGGGGAATACTACTGTTAGAAGCTTCCCGGTATTAATTAGTAGTAAATTGCTTAAAGAAGATTTAAATGATTACAACATATCATTAGGGAAACTACGCTTCAGTTATGACGAAGAAAATAGCGATTATCGCGATTTTTTTAGTTCAGCCTATTGGCGTAGAGGTGTCACCAGTCGTACCACGTTGGGTGCAAGTGCAACCTATAGTGACAAAGTAAAAAATGCAGGACTGCTATGGACGCAAGCGGTCAATCGATGGTTTGTTTTAGACAGTATTTTTTTAGGCAGTAAAACCGATAATGACGATGGTTATTCTGCAGGTTTGGCTATCAGTCGTAATTTCGGGAAACTCAATTTTGGTGTGAGTTCACGCTACGCTACAAATGATTATCGGGCGTTGGGCTATGAAGATAATCATATTTTTCCAAAATTTGAAAATATGGCGTATTTAAGTTTTGCTAATTTTCCATTCTTTCAAAATTTAAACCTGAACTATATCGAACAAACCCAGTATGAATCTAATGATCCTTTATTTGAATTAGAGGATCGCAAAATGCTCACAGTGGGTGTGAGTCGCGAAATTACACAAAATTTAATGTATACCGCCAATTATTTTAAAGAATTTGGTGATAGCGATGACTCAGGTGCCTTTATCACATTTTCTTATAATTTTGGTGGTGGTAAACGTATTCAGGCTGATGCAGGTACCAATAAATCCGGCGGTGTACGTTTCATTCAAAATGCATTCGGTGAATATGGTGCAAATTATGCGCTTGGTGTGGATTATCGTAATGATGAAACGGTATTAAATGCCTATGGCGGTTTGTCCACTGATGTTGGTGATTTAACCTTAAGTCATCTCTATAGTGAAAATGATTCAACAACCCAGGTTGGCTACCGTGGTGCTATGGTGTGGTTGGGCGGTCAATACGCATTGACCAGTTTTGTCGATAATGCCTTTGCTTTAGTGAATGTTGGTGGCCGTGAAGATATTGATGTCATGCGATCAATGTCTCCGGTCGCAAAAACCAATAAAAGAGGCTATGCCTTTGTACACGATATCGTTCCTTATATTAATTACGATATTTCATTCGATGAAAACCAATTGCCGATCGAAAGTAAAGTTCCGAATGCTGCACATCGTTTAGTTGCGTTAAGACAGCGTGGTTATAACATTAATTTTTCAGTATTTGATACACAACAAATATTGGTCAAAATATTGGATGAACAAGGTCATCAATTTGTTGCAGGAAGTGAAGTTGCAATTGATACCCCAGAAGCTGATGTTTATCCAGTGGGTTCAGATGGCACGGTGATGTTATATGGTTTGGTTGAAGGCTACTACAAGTTGACGGTGAGGACCAGTGGTGGTCGATCTTGCCAAACAGCATTAACAGTGCCGAAAAAGGTAGAAAACCAAACTCCTGAATTAATTACATTGCAGTGTAAATAAAGGAGTATTTCCAATGAAAAGTATTTTATTCATCTCAGCAGCGTTATTTAGTTCAATGACATTTGCAGCACCGAGTCGTTGTGAAATGGGACGAATCAGTGAAACCAATATGCGCTTGGCGAATTACTATAATAGTCAAGCGGCAAGTTCATTTAGTGTCGATTGTTCCGGTAAATACCGCATACGCTTTAATAGCCCTAATTTGCAGGATACTTCGGGCAGTAGTTTTGTAACGAATGGCCCGATTAAGCTCAAAACACGAATGACTGTTTCAGGTGCGATGGAAAATCTGTGGAATGTTTCTACCGAGCAAGGCGCTGGCAAAAATAACTATGTGATTGCAGTGCGTTTGGTGGAGCGAGTGAATGCAACGACACCTGCAGGAATCTACCGCGATACAGTCTTTGTAAATATGGTGTTTTGAGTTGCTTAGCGACAGATTTTCTTCATGGCTAAGGTGAATAATGCAGAGTGCTGATTTCGTTCATACTGCTAGATTGAAGCTTGATGATAGATATTTAGGTGAATCTTGTGCTTCAATCTAAGTAGCTTAATTTTCTGCTATGCGTATAAAGTCAGAAATGAAGGAAATTTGATTTCAGCATATGCTTCCCCGATAACAACTTTGGGTGTGGCGATTATTTTTGCACTACGCTTGACTAAAAGTGTAAGACGAATTGAAAAGTTTAATCAAACGTTGGCAACAACGGTCACTCAAGTAAAGGAAGAGTTAACGCTACCTTACAAAATCATTATCAGCTAGAAATGGAAAATACTCGCTTGCAAGAGCGTATTCAAATAGCACATGACCTACATGATGGTTCAGCTCCATCATTGGTTCGATTAATGGCATAGGTTGAGCAGAGCGCTAAAGATCTGACCAATTCACAATTTTTATCGATGTTGAAAATTTTAAGAGATGATTTACGACATATCATAGATAGCGGTTGTAGTTTAGGCACCAGACTGCCTGAAACCCCTTTGTTATGGATGGCATCCTTTGTGCACTGTTTTATCAGTTATTTGATGAGCTCAATATACACGCTAAATGGTCAATTCCTGCGAAATGGGAAGTGGATGTTACCCCATTGGAATGTCTAAGCTTACAGCGTGTAGCCGAAGAAGCATTAACCAATATTGTGAAGCATAGTCATGCGACCGTGGTGCAGATTCGGATTTATTATGAAAACACGGCAGTGATAATGGAAGTAGAAGACAATGGCGTGGGGGTTGATGTGGATCTGGTCAATCAAGCCGGTTTGAGTGTGGGGCTTCGTAGTATGAGTGGGTGTTTAGAACGGATGAACGCAGATATGCAAATCACTTCTCGTGCGGGTCAGACGATTTTAAAACTGATTAAAAATTACGGATAAATCATGATTTTGTAGAAGAAATAAGACAATTTCTTTCAATAAACTGTCATCAAATAATCATCAAAATGCAAAAAACTGCTGCTTAAACTGTGACTATACATTTATAAGAAGCATGTAAGATCATGACAGAATCGGCTATCAATTTAGGGCGTATGCAGGATGAGCCTACGCGATTTCAGTTCCAGTTTAAGCATATGCAATCACGAATGGATGTGCAAACGGTCTCAACCTTAATCCGTCCAGGTCTAAAAATCGCCATTGTTACGGATACGTGGGCGCCAGAAATTAATGGTGTTGCACATTCTTTATTGCAACTGTGTAAGGGCTTGCAGCAACAAGGCAACTCCATTTTTTTAATACGCCCAGAACAGTCCGAAAGTTGTCAGGATTTTCGACCTGATCAAGAGTGTTTGGTTCGAGCGCAGTCGATTCCTAAATATTCAGGTTTACAATTTGGCTGGCCGCAACTGATCAAACTCAGTAAAGCTTTAAAAAAAGCCCAAGTCGACATTGTGCATATAGTCACTGAAGGGCCTTTGGGTTTTGCTATGCTCCAACTGGCGCGTTCATTACAGATTCCTGTGTCCAGTGGCTTTCACTCGGCCTTTCATGATTTTAGTCGATTCTTTGATTTAGCGTTTTTAATGAAGCCTGTACAACATTATTTACGATGGTTTCATAACAATACTCAACTCACCTGTGTCCCGAGCCAAGATACTGCAGATGCCCTGCATCGATTAGGTTTTAGTTGTCCATTGGTGGTGGTGGGACGTGGTGTGGACCATAGTCGATTTTCTCCCTCACATTATCGAGCAGATCTGAGACAACAGTGGCGAGCAGATGAACATACCCGCGTGATGCTGTATGTCGGTCGGCTATCTCCTGAAAAAGAGGTAGATGTTTTAATTTCAGCCTATCGTTCGATGTTGGCCATGGATGCACGAACGAAATTGGTCATTGTGGGTGATGGGCCTGATCGTGAACGACTAATGCAACTGGCAAAATCCCTAGATGTTATTTTTATGGGAAGTTTAAGTGGTCAGGCTTTATCGGAAGCCTATGCTAGTGCGGATGTTTTTGTTTTCGCAAGTCAGGTTGAGACCTTTGGTAATGTGGTTTTGGAGGCAATGGCCAGTGGATTGCCGGTGATTGCATATAATGCCGCATGTGCCCAATTGCACGTGAGAAATCAGCAAACGGGATGGTTATGTCATTTATCTCGAACCGATGAATTTATTCGTCTTATGCAACAATTGCCGCAACGCGCTAAATTAAAAACCATGGGCATCGAAGCGGCAAAAGACGCAGCTAAAATTGGTTGGCAATATCCCGTACAACAATTTGAGCAAGCGCTATATCGCGTGGTGGATCAAGCCATGATGAGCCAATGGAGCTAGCGCTATTGGTTGTATAGAAAAGTTGAGCATCTTCAAAAATTAATATTCATCGAACTGTCATCAAAGCATCATTACATTGTCAAAAAGAGAACCTAAGCTGAGTCAAACAAAGATCTAAACTTGTAAAAATAACAACACAAATCTAGCTCAACCCCAACACAGTCAGGCTTTGACTGTAGATAGGAGATTAGCGATGAATTTAAAAAATGCAAAAACAAGAATGCTGCACCTCGATTTAAAAGGCTGTATTTATCTCAATCATTTTTCACATCAACAAGTTGTTGCTGACATATTTAAAATGGTGAGTCGACTTGGTGATGGTGTGTTTTGGTATGTCATGTTGGCGACGGTTTGGATCGTGCAGGGCATGTCTTACAGTGTACAAATCCTCTATGTGTTGCTGGGTGGTTCCGTCGGCACCACGATCTATAAACTCCTCAAAAAGAAAACTGTGCGCCCAAGACCGTACCAAGTGCATCAAGTGATTCGCTTAGGTGAACGCCCTCTAGATCATTTTAGTTTCCCATCGGGACATACTCTACATGCAGTCATGGCAACAACTGTGCTAGGCTATATTCAACCCATGCTGTTGGTCCTAATGTTGCCCTTTAGCTTATTGGTGGCATTATCTCGCATGATCTTAGGTTTGCATTACCCAAGTGATGTCGCTGTCGGTGCTGCTATAGGCGCTGCAGTGGGTGCCGCAATGATTCTCTGTGCACCTCTTTTCGGTTTGGTTTTATAGTTTGATGTGGACATCACAATTGCAAAATCTGGTAATAAAAAAATTAAAAGGGTTTATCACGTCCAATTGCTGAAATTTGTTAAAGTAAGCCATCATTCTATAGACGATGTTAGGAAGACCCATGGGTTTACGCTGGACAGATACCATTGATATCGCAATTGAGCTGTATGAAGCTCACCCTGATGTTGATCCGCAATGGATTCGCTTTACTGACCTACATGCATGGGTATGTGCATTGCCAAATTTCACTGATGACCCTGAAAAGTCGACTGAAGGTCTGCTTGAGGGAATTCAGATGGCCTGGATTGATGAGGCAAGTTAATCCCTACATCGAAAAAAGCAATTTTTTTGTATAGCAAAAGCAGAAAATAGCGCATTATTCGGTATAATGCGGCAAATTTTTCACGTCAAATTGACTTAAGGAGCCTCTCATGGCTATTGAACGTACTTTATCTATCGTTAAACCAGACGCAGTTGCTAAAAACCACATCGGCGACATCTTTGCTCGTTTCGAAAAAGCTGGTCTTCAAATCGTTGCAACTAAAATGAAACACTTGACTCAAGCTGAAGCTGAAGGCTTCTACGCTGAGCACAAAGAACGTGGTTTCTTTGGTGACCTAGTTGCATTCATGACTTCTGGTCCAGTTGTAGTTTCAGTTCTTGAAGGCGAAAACGCAGTTCTTGCTCACCGTGAAATCCTTGGCGCAACTAACCCTAAAGAAGCTGCTCCTGGTACTATCCGTGCAGACTTCGCTGTAAGCATCGACGAAAACGCTGCTCACGGTTCTGACTCTGTAGCATCTGCTGATCGTGAAGTTAACTACTTCTTCGCTCAAACTGAGATCGCTCCACGTACTCGTTAATTCGAAGTATTCAAACCAGATAAGTGGTATACTGCTTGTCTGGTTTTTTTATTCTCTGAATAATTCTTTGCTCAATAACTGAGCTTCTCCTTTGATCTTTAGACATGGTTTAGGTAATTACACATGAGTACTGAAGTAGTCGCTACATCAGCTGTTTCTGATGCACAGCAACAATCTCCATCCGCTCCGACGCAGCAAAATACTGTAGAGAAAGTGAATTTACTGGGCATGTCACGTCCGCAAATGGAAAAATTCTTTGAAGATATGGGGGAGAAAAAGTTCCGTGCTGGGCAGGTGATGAAATGGATTCATCAGTTCTTCGTGACTGATTTTGCTGAAATGACCAATATTTCTGGCAAATTGCGTGAAAAACTAGAAAAGATTTGTGAAATTAAAGCGCCTGAAGTGGTGCATAAAAATTACTCAAAAGACGGTACTCGTAAATGGGTGTTCCGTGTAGGTGAAGGTGCAGGTTCATTGGTTGAAACTGTGCTGATTCCTGCGGAAGATAAAACCGGCGCACGTAAGACCTTGTGTATTTCATCACAAGTGGGCTGTGCTCTGGACTGTTCATTCTGTTCAACCGGGAAACAAGGTTTCCAACGTGATTTGAGCCAAGCTGAAATTATTGGACAGCTTTGGATGGCGAACTTCTCTTATATGGAAGATGTGCCAGTTGCGGATCGTGAACGTTCAGTGACCAACGTGGTGATGATGGGCATGGGTGAGCCGCTGTTGAACTATGATGCTGTATTGAATTCAATGCGTATCATGTTGGATGACTTTGCGTATGGTATGTCCAAGCGTCGTGTGACTTTATCAACCTCAGGTGTGGTGCCTAAAATTGACCAATTGGCACAAGACATTGATGTAGCCTTGGCAATTTCACTCCATGCGCCAAATGATGAACTACGTAACGAACTTGTTCCGATCAATAAAAAATATCCATTGGAACAGTTGATTGCAGCGTGTCAGCGTTATATCGCCAAAGATGGTAATGAAAGTTCGCGTAAACACGTGACCATCGAATACGTAATGTTAGATGGTGTAAATGACCATCCTGAACATGCACAGCAAATGTTAAAGCTGTTGAAAAACTTACCAAGCAAAATTAATTTAATTCCGTTTAACCCGTTCCCGCATGCGCCATACGGTCGTTCAAGCCGTAACCGTATTATTTCTTTCCAAAAAACTTTGTCTGATGCCGGTTTTGTGTGTACGATTCGTCAGACACGTGGTGATGATATCGACGCTGCGTGTGGACAACTCGTGGGGCAAGTTGCTGACCGTACTCGTCGTGCGGAGCAATGGAAAAAGAAAGTTGCGCAGCAAAATGAGATACTGCGCTCACAAGGATAATAAAGAGGCAGCCAATTGAAAAAGTTAACGTATAAGTTCACTTTCGTTTCAGCTTTATGTGCATCGGTTTTGGCATTAACAGCATGTCAAACGCCTGAGATTGGGAAAAAAGACCCAGAGAAAGCCGTAAAAATCAGAACGCAATTGGCTGTTGAACACCTGAAAGCAGGGGATTTGGACTCTGCTAAACGTGCATTAGATCAGGCTTTAGAGGTGGATTCTCGCGATTCTCAGGCCAATATGATGATGGGTGTCTTACTACAACGAGAAGGCAGTCCAGCCAACTTAGAAAAAGCAGATAGTTATTTTAAGCGTGCAATTTCAGCAGACTCAAAAAATTCTCAAGCACGTAACAACTACGGTACGTATTTATACCAAGTTGAGCGTTATAATGATGCGATTGAACAGTTCAGCATCGCAGGTTCAACTTTAGGTTATGATCAACGTTTCAAAGCATTGGAAAATTTAGGTCGAATTTACCTGAAAGTGGGTGATGTGGCGAATGCTGAAAAATCATTCAAACAAGCTTTGCAGGCTAATCGTGATTCCTATGTTTCAATGTTAGAGTTGTCTGAAATCTTTTATTTGAATCAGCAGTTCCCTGCTGCCACACAAATGTATGAACAATTTGTACGTGCAGTAGGACAAAAAAATCAGGGTGCGCGTGCACTCTGGATTGGCATTCGAACAGCGCGTGCCAATGGCGACAATTTGGGTATGCAAGTACTGGTTAACCAGTTACGTGCTTTGTTCCCAGAAAGTCCTGAATACCAACGCTATTTGCAATTACAGTACAGTACTGAGGCCGTATGGAAGTAAATCCTAATTCACCGCAATCGAATGGTTCGAGCGTAGCTCCAAATGCATTAGGAAATGTACAACGCCCAGGTGAGTATTTACGTCAAGTACGTATTACGCAAAAACTGGAACTTGAAGCTGTCGCATCAGAACTCAATATTCCATTAAAAACACTGACTGCACTTGAGCAAGATGATTATAAGTCATTGCCTGAAGCGACCTTTATTAAAGGTTACTACCGCACTTATGCCAAATATTTAAAAGTTGATGCAACCAATATCATTCAACGTTTTGATGATATTTATGCCAACGATACGGGATTGTTGCCAAATCACGCGTTAAACAATTCACCGATTAAAATAATGGGTAAATTACCCGGTTCTAACCGTGACCGTAATCGTAAATGGATCAAACGTGGTCTGATTGCATTGGCGGTGTTGTTGGTCATTGGTGCGATCGTGGCAGCGATTCAGGGCATGACCTCGGGCAGCGATAATGAAGACGCTGTGACCAATGATGTCGCTTCAGAAGTTCAAGTCCTCGACATGAATGGCGGAAATACAGCGGTCAGTGGCGATCAATTGACATTGACCTTTAGTAGCCCGACTTCAGTACATATTGTTGATTCGACGGGTAAGGTGTTGGCGACTGGTCGTCAAGCATCGACGCTCAACTTAAACGGTGAAACACCATTCCAAATTCGTTTGGATGATGCAACAGTAGTGTCATTAAGCTTAAATAATGAAAATATTTCATTGTCACCATATACCGTAAACGGCAAAGCAGATTTCCGTTTATCACGTTAAGGGACAACAGAGCAGACTGAACAATGATTGAAAATCCAATTAAGCGCCGTCCAACGCGTAAAATTAAAGTAGGTTCGGTGTATGTCGGTGGTGATGCGCCGATCAGCATCCAAAGTATGACCAATACTGAAACCTGTGATGTCGAAGCGACCGTTGCACAGATTCAGCGCTGTGTAGACGTCGGTGCGGACATCATGCGTGTTTCTGTACCGAGTATGGAAGCTGCTGAAGCTTTTGGTGAAATTCGCAAACGTGTGCAAGTGCCACTGGTTGCTGATATTCACTTTGATTATAAAATTGCTTTACGTGTTGCAGACCTTGGTGCAGATTGTTTGCGTATTAACCCGGGTAATATTGGCTCAGAAGCTAAAATTCGTGAAGTGGTAGCTGCTGCACAACATAATGACATCTCTATGCGTATTGGTGTCAATGCAGGCTCATTGGAAAAAGATATTCAAAAGAAATATGGTGAGCCTACAGGTCAGGCCTTGCTTGAATCTGCAATGCGCCATATTGATATTTTAGATCGCTTAAATTTCCATGAATTTAAAGTGTCAGTTAAAGCATCCAATGTCTTTCTGACGATGGATGCTTACCGTTTGTTATCTAAACAAATTGATAACCCATTACACTTGGGTGTGACTGAAGCTGGTGTATACCGCACGGGTTCAGTCAAATCTGCTATCGCTTTAGGTGGTTTGTTGATGGAAGGTATTGGTGACACCATGCGTATTTCATTGGCAGCAGAGCCTGAAGAAGAAATCAAAATTGGCTTTGATATTTTAAAATCATTGGGCTTACGTTCGAACGGCATTAACTTTATTGCATGCCCAAGTTGTTCACGCCAAGAGTTCAATGTCATCAAAGTCATGCAAACATTGGAAGAGCGTTTAGAAGATATTCGTACCCCAATGGATGTATCGGTGATTGGTTGTAAAGTGAATGGTCCGGGTGAAGCCAAAGAAGCCGATATTGGTGTGGTAGGTGCAAGTCCGCGTTCACTGGTGTATCGTAATGGTGAAAAGAGCCATTTAATTGACACAAATCAGTTGGTTGACGAAATCGAAGCGATGGTTCGTCAACGTGTTAGCGATCTTGAAGACGCTAAAGCTAAAGAGATTATTCGCACAAGTTTTTCTGAGTAGATCATGAGTTCAATCGTCGCAATCAAAGGTTTTAATGACATTCTCCCTACGCAAAGTCCTGCATGGAGACGTCTAGAACAGCATTTATCTAGCTTGATGGATGCTTATGGTTATCAGCAAATTCGCTTGCCGATTGTGGAGCAGACTCATCTGTTCAAACGTTCTATTGGTGATGCAACGGATATCGTTGAAAAGGAAATGTACACATTCTTAGACAAAGGTAATCCGCCTGAGTCTTTGACTTTGCGTCCAGAAGGAACAGCAGGGTGTGTGCGTGCAATGCTTGAACATAACTTACTTCGTGGTGCTACACCGCGTGTATGGTATGTTGGCCCAATGTTTCGCTATGAAAAACCACAAAAAGGTCGCTACCGTCAGTTCCATCAATTTGGCGTAGAAACTTTTGGTGTTGCAACACCAGATCAAGATGCAGAATTGATTTTAATGACTGCGCGTTTGTGGAAACGCATGGGCGTTGCAGATAAAGTTCAATTAGAACTTAATACTTTAGGTGAGTCTGATGAACGTGCTGCCTATCGTGCGGCATTGGTTGAATTTTTAGAGTCACATAAAAATGACTTAGATGAAGATTCACAGCGTCGTCTAACTACGAATCCACTGCGTATTTTGGATTCTAAAGATGCAAAAACACAAAGCATTTTGGAAAATGCGCCAAAACTTCACGACTTTATGGGTGAAGAAACGTTGGCTCACTTTGCTCAATTGCAGCAGTATTTGACTGACGCAGGTATTGGCTTTGTGATCAATCAAAAATTGGTTCGTGGTCTCGACTATTACAACAAAACGGTCTTTGAATGGACAACCACACACTTAGGTTCTCAAGGAACGGTATGTGCTGGTGGTCGTTATGATGGTTTAGTGGGTCAGCTAAAAGGTAAAGCAGACCAGTCGGTGCCTGCTGTTGGTTTTGCAATGGGTATGGAGCGTTTGCTTCTTCTACTTGAACAAGTGGAAGACAATACCCCAGTGCGTGACTGTGAGCTATTCTTGGTTTCAGATCCTGCAACTCAAGGTAAGGCATTGGTACTTGCTGAACAAATTCGTGATCAACTTGAAGCAGCGGGTAGCAACATTCGCTTAAAAGTTGGTTCACAAGGTTCAATGAAATCGCAAATGAAAAAAGCCGACCAATCGGGTGCTTTATTTGCTGTGATTTACGGTGAACGTGAGCAAGCAGCTGGGCAAGTGCTGGTAAAAGAGCTAGCCATTGCAGAACAACACGAAGTGAATGTGGCAGACTTTGTTGCCTTCATTATCGAAAAAATTTCTTCAAAATAATCCCTATAACATAAGGAAAAAGGTAATTTCATGAGCGCATTGAGTGAAGAAGAACAACTTGATAATTTAAAATCGTTTGCTAAAAAATATGGCTCTGCCATTGTTAGCGGCATTTTAATTGCGTTGATTGCCTTTTTCGGATGGGAATACTGGCAGAAGAAAACTTTGGCTGAATCGCAAATGCAAACAGCCAAAGTCCAGCAGTTAATGGATGATGCTCAGTCGGCGACGGGTGACGCTTTTACACAACTTTCTGCGACTGCAGATAAAATTGTAAAAGAAGCGCCAGATTCGCCACAAGCCATCCAAACTCAGTTGCTTATGGCAAAATTGGCGTATGATAAAGCCGATTATGCCAATGCTGAGAAAGCTTTGAAAAAAGTTGAAAATTCAAAAGTTGATGATGCAGGCTTAATTCAATTGGTGAAATTACGTTTGGCGTATGCACAATTGGCGCAAAAGAAATTTGATGAAGCATTAAAAACCTTAGAAGCGGTTAAAGAACCTGCTTTTCAAGCAACTGCAGATGAAGCCCGTGGCGACGTCTATGTTGCGAAAAATGATATCGAAAATGCAAAGAAAGTCTATCAAAGTGCATGGGATGCTTTGGTTGAGCGACAAGAAGAACGTCAAATTTTACAAATTAAACTCGAAAGTGTAGGCGTTTTAGTTGATGATCCTGAAATTGAACGTCCGATTATAGATACACAAGTGGAAGCAACTGAATGAATAGAAAATACAAAATTACCTGTGCGCTGACAGTTTTAACACTTGCTTTGGCTGGTTGTGCAAATAAAGGAAAAGTAGAAAAAGTAAAACCAAATCCTTTACCAAAATTGGAACAGGCAAAAACTTTAGCACCTGTATTTTCAAACAGTGTGGCTTCAACTGAAGAAGCAGATCCACTACGTTTACGTATGGATGCAGATAATGGCGTTGTTTTTAGCGTAAATCCTAATGGTGAAGTTCAAGCCTACAAAGGCAAAGAGCGTTTATGGCAGAAGAAAATCTCTAAACAAGGTTTGACTGCAGGTGTGGAAGCAGCTGACGGAATTGTGGTTGTTGGTAATGCAAAAGGTCAATTATTTGCATTAGATCAGGCAACAGGTGAACAAAAGTGGACGGCGCAATTAACCGGCGCGTTACTTTCACCGTCGTTGATTCAAGCAGGTCGCGTTATTTCAGTTACCAATGATGGTACGGTATACGCAAACGATGTGGCAACGGGCCAACAAACTTGGACCTATAACTTGCCAAATGTGCAGTTTAGTTTACGTGGTATGGCAGCACCGGTATCACTCGATGCGCGTCATGTTCTCATCGCTTCTTCAAATGCCTATATCTATGTGATTGATGCATTGAGCGGTATTCCGAAAATGCAGCGTCGTGTTGCAGTGTCAGACGGTCGTTCAGATGTACAACGTCTCATTGATATTGACGGTGAACCGACTGTAGCAGGTCAATTTTTAATTACCACCAGTTACCAAGGCCAAGTGACAGCGCTTGATCTTGCCTCACAACAAGTGATCTGGAGCAATGATGCGAGCAGCATTCAGCGTCCTGAAGTTGCGGGCAATGGTGTCTTTGTGACACAAACTGATGGTAAAATTGTGGCTTACGAAATTACCACTGGTCAAACATTGTGGGAAAATGACCAATTGCTTAATCGTAATTTGAGTAACCCAGTGATGTTAGGTCAAGACCTTGTGGTTGGTGATCTGGATGGTGTACTTCACTTAATCAACCCAGCGACAGGTGAATTGGTTGGTCGTTCTAAAACCAGTGGTGAAGTACGTTCACTACGTGTGATTGACAACCAATTATATGTGTCGACACGTAAGGGTGCATTAAGCATTTGGCAGAACCGTTAATTTTTCTGCGGCTTATGTTAAAATAAGCCAAACCGTATTTTTAACGCGGGGGATTGAATCATCAATGCCCCGTGTTTTTATTTATTTTAGGCATTTATCCTATTTCCATTCTTCCTAAGCTTTCTGATGTTCAGACCAGACCAAACTGGCTGATCTGGAATAAAGGTTAATCTATGAAACCCGTAATTGCGCTCATTGGTCGTCCGAACGTCGGAAAATCAACGTTGTTTAACCAGATAACCAAGAGCCGTGATGCTCTCGTTGCTGACTTTGCCGGTCTGACTCGTGACCGTAAGTATGGTGACGCGACTTATCAAAATAAATCTTTCATCGTCGTTGATACTGGGGGTATTGGCGAAACTGAAGGTGGTATCGACTCGTACATGGCAGAACAGTCAAAAACTGCCATTAATGAAGCAGATATTATTGTCTTCGTGGTCGATGCGCGCGCAGGCCTATTGGCATCTGATGAGCAAATTGCACGTGACTTACGTACGCTAGGTAAAAAAGTTTATCTTGTTGCCAACAAAGTTGATGGTGTACATGCCGAAGCAGCTTTAGTTGAATTCTTCAAATTGGGTATGGGTGAACCACTTCAAGTGGCTGCCAGCCATGGTCGTGGTGTTCAGCAAATGCTTGAAGAAGTGTTAGCTGAAGTGCCTGAAGATGAAAGTGAAGAACAACACGATAAAGACACAGGCTTACGTTTAGCGATTATTGGTCGTCCAAACGTGGGTAAATCGACTTTAGTGAATCGTTTGTTGGGTGAAGACCGTGTGGTTGCATTTGACCAACCGGGTACTACACGTGACTCGATTTATATTCCATTTGAACGTGATGGCCGTAAATATACGTTAATCGATACTGCGGGTGTACGTCGTAAAGGTAAAGTGGACGAAATGATCGAGAAATTCTCGATTGTGAAAACTTTACAAGCGATGAAAGATGCGCATGTTGTGGTTATTGTTGTCGATGCACGTGAAGGGATCGTTGAGCAAGACTTGCATTTGATTGGTTATGCGCTTGAAGCAGGCCGTGCGATGGTGATTGCCATCAACAAATGGGACAACATGTCTGACTACGACCGTAAACAATGTAAATTAGATGTTGAACGTCGTTTTGACTTTATTCCATGGGCAAAAATTCACTTAATTTCTGCACTTCACGGTACAGGTGTTGGTGATCTTTATCCATCGATCCACCGTGCTTATGATTCTTCGCATTTGAAAGTATCACCTGCGAAAATCACTCAGATCTTGAATGATGCAACTGATGCGCACCAACCACCAATGGTTCAAGGTCGTCGTATCAAAATGCGTTATGCGCATATGGGCGGACAAAATCCACCGACGATTGTGATTCATGGTAACAAGGTCGATAAAACGCCAAATGACTATCGTCGTTACCTAGAAAACGTGTTCCGTAAAGTTTATAAACTTGAAGGTACGCCAGTCAAAATTGAATTTAAAACCTCTGATAACCCATTTGAAGGTCGTAAGTCGCAAATCGATGAGCGTACGGCGGCACGTAAACGTCGTTATGTTCAGAAGTTCAAAAAAGCGGAAAAGAAATTCAAACGCTAAGTTTAGATGAACAAAAAAAGCCTGCAGATATGCAGGCTTTTTTATTTCACTTTATTTATCTAAAAAGATGTAGAAATTAGTTTTTACACTTTTTAGCTTGGCGGTAAATATCAATATTATCCAGGTTAGCTTGAGCAATTTCCATGGCTTGCTGTGCGCTGCTGCTATCCTGTTGTGTATTTTTATTGCCAGAAAAAGCTGTCGCAAATTGTCCCATACGCGCGGCTGTTTCAGATTGACCTGAAAATGCGGATAGCGCGTTGCCAGCAAGACCAGCCCATTTTGAAACTTGATTATTTTGCTGTGCTGACGCTTGGCTTAATGCCAGTTGAGATGCTTCCAATGTACGTTCAAAGGTCTTACGCTCAACGCTTAGGTCAGTGCAATCTAAGGTTTTTAAATAACTGGTCCTATAAACACTATTGTTGGTTTGACTAGCTTGATTGAAATTTGAGGCATAGCCACGGTCTGCTTGAGCCACGGCATTGGCAGCTTCTTGACGGCTTTGATTCATACGAGCTTCAGCTTGGTCCATGATCGCGCCATTTTTGGCACCCATTACTGCAACAGCTGCATCCAATAAGCCTGCTTGAGTGAAACATGGTAGGACACAAAGTGAACTGATTAACGTGATTTTTCTTAGCATCTGATTTACCCCGAGTTTTAAATTAAAGTTATAAGAATCTAGAGTATTTTATCTAATTGAAGATGTATTTAAAATATTTATTATACTTAAGTATTTGAATGTATTTATAATATTAAGTATTTCTTAAGTGGGTTAAAATATTTTTAAACTGAGTTTTAAAATCTCGACGAGTCAAAGGACCGATGCGCTCATCTGTATTGTGGTGTATTTTGTGTCGGAGAGTCGCATAAAATATAGCGTCATGGACGTAGTGTAAAAGATATTGGATCAATAACTTATGGCGAAAATTCAGCTTGAATATAGTGCAATTACTGACTTCTTTGTGGAGCCGCATGGCTTGAGTCGTCAAGAGGTAATTGCCGTGCGTAAACAAGCCATTTACCAATATC
Organism: Acinetobacter amyesii; assembly: GCF_023499985.1. NCBI lineage: Bacteria > Pseudomonadati > Pseudomonadota > Gammaproteobacteria > Moraxellales > Moraxellaceae > Acinetobacter > Acinetobacter amyesii. The sequence goes on from NZ_JAMCOU010000031.1 coordinate 214,040, forward strand.
GCAATCAATTACTTGGCCAGCGGCTAAATAGGTCAGTTGAAAATTCAGATTTTTCAAAGTCTGCATTTGGTAAGCCTTTTCTTCCTGATTTTCCACACTTTCATTTTAATCATAGTCATAGCCAGCAGCATTATGTTTTGGCCAGCAGTGAAAAAATCGTCAATATTGGTGTTGATATTGAGGATTTAAATCGAAAAGTTCGTTTTGATGCGATGGCTCAACACAGTTTTCATCCCGAAGAATTGCTTCATTGGGAGAGCTGTGAGCATGATCCTGATTTTTGGTTTAAAGTTTGGACCACCAAAGAGGCGGTACTTAAAGCATCAGGTTTAGGGATTCGAGTGAACCTGAATGAACTGAATACCCAGTGTCATCCTGAGCAGAATGGTGGGATGTGTAGTCATCCCGCAATTGGCACTTTTGCTTATCAGAATATTCAACTACCGCATGTGATGTTGACGGTAGCATGGCAAAGTGAACAATCTTGCCGAGGCTTTCATTTGCCTAATATTGAGTTGAATGTCTTATAAATCGGTATGAAATAAAATCATCATGAAAAAAGCCCTGTTCTGGCTGAACAGGGCTTTTTTTGAAAATCAATCTAAACTGGCATTAGATTAGATTTTGCATTTTTTAGAACCTTGGTAGATACCAATGTTGTCGATGTTTGCTTGAGCAGCAGATTTGTTCGCTTGTTGAAGTTCAAGGTTGCTTGCATCAGAAGTATCTTGCTCACCAGCCAAGCTGTTTGCAATGTTGCCTGCACGAGCAGCTTTTTCAGAGTTACCACCGAAAGCAGCAAGAGCGCCACCCGCTAAACCAGCAAATTTGCTCAATGATTTGCCTGGCGCTTGAGCAGATGCTTGGATGTTTGCAATGTTTTTGTCAGCAGCTTCTAAAGAGCGCTTAGCATTCGCTTTTTCAACAGCAAGAGTTGCACAATCCATCGCTTTTAATTCTGAAGATGCGAATTGAGTTGTAGCAAAAGCAGAAATTGAAATAGAAGTAACAGTTGCAAGAACAAGTAATTTTTTCATGAAATAATTCACTTTTATTGTTAGAAAATAAACGCCCGAAAGTAATGGGCGGGTGAATATTATTCAAAAAAAGGAATTTTGTCCTGTTAAAATGTGACAATTGTGTAACTTTGTGTAATTTGCGTACAAATATGATTGCAAAATTAAATGATTAGTAACACGTTGCTATTTGGGTTTTTGTGCAATCCAAATATTACTTAAGCGGTTGACAAATTGCGGGCTAAACTTCGATAAATTAAATAAAAATTTAGCTTTCATCCCCACAGGTGTATGTGTGGCCATTAAGACCGTATCTTTTTTTTGTACCAAGGTATAAATTTGCTGAGCGACATCGCTCGGTTGAAGATTGACGCCCATTTTCTTAATGCTTTGGGCATCCATGTCTTGCACCATCGCGGTTTGAACAAATAAAGGCATCACATCTAAAACGCGAATATTGTATTTTTGCCATTCAATATCCAAACTTTCAGTGAACCCGCGGACAGCAAATTTAGATGTGGCATAACTGGCTAAATCGGCTTGTCCATAAATTGCTGAAGCCGAAGAGAGGTTAATCACACGAGCAAAATTGCTTTGTTGTAAATAGGGGAATGCCGCATAGCAACCGTTTATCACCCCTTTGACATTGATATCAATCGTTCGGTGGTGTGCAGACAGTTCCGTATGTTCAAAGCTGCCTGAATACAGAATTCCGGCATTATTGACTAAGATATTCAGCTGACCTGCCCAAGCAACAAATTCAGCTAAAGCGCTTTGCCATTGCTCTGGTTGTGTCACATCTAAAAGCCCAGCTTTGGCATGGCTACCGAGTTCAGCAGCTAATGAGGTGACTTGAGATTGGTTAATGTCGTAGAGCCCAACTTTATAGCCTTGTTGTATGAACAGTCGTGCAATTGCTGCGCCAATCCCTTGTCCTGCACCGCTAATAAAAATACTTTGCATGTTATGCTTCCCTGAATTGAGTTGCTCATTCCCTGAGTGAATTTTGAGCATATCAAATTCTGTAATCGAAACAATGTACTGATGAGTAAATAGCTGGAGTTCACATGGAACAATTATTAGCAGTGATGAAAGAATTACGTGAAAAATGTCCATGGGATCAAAAGCAAACCCCAGAAAGTTTGACTCGTTATGCCATCGAAGAAGCCTATGAAGTTGAAGCGGCAGTTCGTTCAGGTCAGAGTGATGATGTACGAGATGAACTGGGGGATTTGTTGCTGCAAGTGGTTTTTCAGTCGCAGATGTATAGCGAACAAGGCGCATTTGATTTTCAAGATGTGGTGCAAGCCATTACAGATAAATTAATTCGCCGTCATCCCCATGTGTTTCAGGCAGAGCAATTCTCAGCACTCAATGCGGATGATGTGGCAACACTATGGAAACAGATTAAACAACAAGAAAAAGCAGGGAAATCAGTATCTAGATTAGATGAGGTTAAACATGCTCCTGCATTAAGCCAAGCAGATGAAATCCAAAAAAATGTGGCGAAAATTGGCTTTGATTTTCCAGATATTGAAGGGGCTTATGGCAAGCTTGAGGAAGAGCTAGGGGAGTTAAAAGAGGCCTTAGCAGGCAAAAAATCCGACGAAATATTTGATGAATTTGGTGATTGCTTATTTTCTCTAGTGAATGTTGGACGTAAGATTGGCATCTCAAGTGAGATGGCACTGTTAAGTACCATTCATAAATTTAGAAGCCGTTTTGCTTATATTGAAGCACAGGCCACATTACAACAAAAACATGTAGAAGACTTGTCCCTGACTGAAATGGATCAGTTATGGGAACAGGCAAAACAACAATTAAAACAACAGGCTGAATATGTACCACATCCTAAAGAATAAATACTCTACACAATTACTTGTCTTGGTTTTGGGTTTAATGGCAGATTTAACTTTTGCTCAAAGCCCTTCGGGTTACGCGGAATGGAAAGCCATGCAGCAAGCTCAAGATCAGCAATTAAAAAAGCAATCTGAGGCCTCGAAGTCCAAAGTGGCAACTGCACCGAGCAATGCCAACTATTATTTGTCACGACCCAGCACCCAACAAAATAGTCGAACAGATCAAGTACGCTTAAATACAGCCTCAGTTGATGAACTGCAAACATTACATGGGATTGGTCAGAAAAAAGCAGAAGCCATTGTGCAATATCGCAAAAGTAATGGCTTATTTAAAACGATTGATGATATTCAACAGGTTAAGGGAATCGGTCCTGCGCTGTTTGCTAAAAATAAAGCAAAATTGGCACTTTAAGTGAAGTGTAAAAAAAAGAATTAGGTTAAGCTCAGCTTGAGCATCGAGATAATCAAATTGCCCTTTGATTGTGTTAGAGATATCATTAGCGACATCTTAAGAATTTTACGTTCAGACGTAGGAGACAGCGTCTTTTGCAAACTTTGCGCGCGTCCAAATGTGGTTTATCAACCACACAATTACCTTCTTCCATTTTAGATGTGATTGATGCCTTAACTAAGGCAGGCTATGAAGCTTATATCGTGGGTGGCAGTGTCCGCGACCTAATGTTGGGTCATGCACCTAAAGATTTTGATGCCGTAACTAATGCGACACCAGCTCAGGTGAAAGAAGTCTTCGGGCGACGTTGCCGAATTATTGGTCGTCGTTTTGAGCTGGCGCATGTCTACTCAGGACGTGAACTGATCGAAGTTGCGACCTTCCGTGCGCCGCCTAAAAAAGCCGTGACTTCTGCTGCGGGCATGATTTTACGTGATAATAATTGGGGTACGATTGAGCAAGACTTTGCACGTCGTGACTTCTCGATCAATGCAATGTATTACCAACCACGCAAAGGTGAAGTGCTAGATTTTTGTCATGCAGTAGATGACATTAAGCATAAAACCTTGCGTTTATTGGGTGATCCACAATTACGTTTTGAAGAAGATCCTGTGCGGATGCTTCGGACTTTACGTTTTGCAGCCAAATTAAACTTTAATATTGATCAAAAAATTCTGGATGTCTTTACTCCAGAACTTACTCAATTGCTGCGTGATGTCTCTCCACATCGTTTATACGACGAGTCACAAAAACTCTTTACTATGGGGCATCTCAATCGCGTCTTACCGATGCTGATCGATTTTGGTATTTGGTATCAGTTATTTGCAGATATCAAACCGGTTGTAACGCCATTTATTGAGTTGGCTGCAAAAAATACCGATCAACGTATTTCGATTGGGAAAACCATTAACCCTGCATTTTTCTATGCCGTGTTATTGTGGATTCCGTTCCAAGAGCGTTGTACGTTCTATCTAAATAAAGGTGTTGTTCCTGCTGAAGCACGTGCTCAAGCAGGCTTGGATGTATTGAAACGTCAGGCTACACGAACCATTATTCCACGCTTTGCCGAAACATTTATTCGTGAAGTTTGGGAAATGCAAACCCGTTTACTAAGTCCAAAACCACAGCAAATTGAAGCACTTTCAGGTCATGCACGTTTCCGTGCAGGCTTTGACTTTCTGCTGCTGCGTGAAAAATCGGGCGATACAAGCACGCAAGGCATGGGGCAGTGGTGGGATGCTTATCAGCAGATGAGCACTGACGAAAAAGAACGAGCAATTAGCCAATACAATCGTCAACGTGCCAAGAGTCGTCGTAAAGCGGCGCATGAAGATGTGGAAGCCAAAACTTCTACTCATCAGCAAGTTGAAATTGAACCGCTGGTGAATGAACCAGAAAGCAGAAGTCGCCGTCAACGTAAGCCTAAATCACATGTCAATAGTCTAGAGACAGTGTCAATCGTTGCAGCGTCAGCCAGTGGTGAAATTGGTGCAGATCATCCGATTTTAAAACGTAAACGTGTGAAACGAGATTTGACTCAGGTTATTTTTGGGCCAACACAATGACGCTGACATATATTGGTTTAGGCAGTAATTTAGGTGATTCTCAGCAGATTCTCAGTGAAGCGGTGCATAAACTTGCAACACTCGGAACAGTGAAAGTCTCAAAACTGTATCAAAGCCCGCCAATGGGGCCACAAGATCAGCCGAATTATTTAAATGCAGCGGTTGCATTAGAAACGGATCTAGCGCCTTTGGCCTTGTTGGATGAATTGCAACGCTTTGAACAAGAGTCGGGGCGTGTACGCCTACGTCATTGGGGGGAGCGTACACTGGATTTAGATTTACTGATTTATGGTGAACAGCACATTCAAAATGAACGTTTGACTGTGCCTCATGTTGGTGTTTTAGAACGTGATTTTGTGTTGAAACCTTTGTTGGATTTAGATGAGAATCTACAGATTAAAGGACAAACATTAAAAGATTTACCTATTTTGAATAATCCAAATTTAACTGTATTGGATGCAGGAAACTGGGCCCATCTTTAATTTTTGTATGACCACTTGAGAAAGCCGTCATCTGAGGAATATTGAAATGATTAGTCTAAGTGACTTGAAAAAATTTAAAGCGGAAGGCCGCAAATTCTCCTGCTTGACTTGCTATGATGCGAGCATGGCAAAAGCAATGGAAGTTGCTGAAGTCGATAGTATTCTGATTGGTGATTCATTGGGGATGACCATTCAAGGGAATGACTCGACTTTACCTGTCACTGTTGAAGATATGGTATATCACACTGCTGCAGTGCGTCGTGGCAATAAACATGCGTTTATTTTGACTGATTTGCCATTTATGACCTATGCCACTTTGAATGACGCTTTGGTGAATTCAAAGACCGTGATGCAAGCAGGCGCACAGATGGTCAAATTGGAAGGTGGTGCATGGTTGTCAGAAACAGTTGAAGTATTGACCCGTAATGGTATTCCAGTGTGTGTGCATTTAGGGTTAACTCCGCAATCGGTTCATGTGTTTGGCGGTTATAAAGTGCAAGCACGTACACGCGAAACCGCGGATCAACTCATTGCAGATTGTAAAGCTGTGGTTGATGCAGGTGCAGCAATTTTACTTTTGGAATGTGTTCCTGCCCAAGTGGGTAAAGAAATTAGTGAGTTATTCCCAAATACACCTGTGATTGGGATCGGTGCCGGTGCAGAAACGGATGCTCAAGTCTTGGTTCAACAAGATATGTTGGGACTGACGTTTAGTCACGTGGCGAAATTTGTTCGCAATTTTATGAAAGAGCAAGCAGGGGAAACAGCAATTGTGGATGCGTTTAAGGCGTATCATGCTGCCGTACTTGATGGTAGTTTCCCTGCCAAAGAACATACATTCCAAATTGAGCTGTAAGACATGAAAACTGAAACAACGATTCAAGGTTTAAGTGCATCGCTAAATCCAGCACGTGCTGCGCGCAAAATCATTGGTTTTGTACCAACGATGGGGAACTTGCATGAAGGTCACCTTAATTTAGTTCGTGAAGCACGTAAACTGTGTGATGTCGTGGTGGTGAGTATTTTCGTTAACCCAATTCAGTTTGGTCCAAATGAAGACTTTGACAACTATCCACGTACTTTGGAACAAGATCAGCACTTATTGGCTGAAGTGGGTTGTGACATCGTGTTTGCACCGACCGTTGAACAAATGTATGGCAACAAGCCGCGCTTAACCAATATTAGCGTGGGCGGTATTACTAATGATTTGTGTGGCGAACAGCGTCCGGGTCATTTTGACGGTGTTGCTGTTGTTGTGACAAAACTCTTTAATATTGTTCAACCGAATTTTGCATTCTTTGGGCAAAAAGATTACCAGCAACTTGCAGTGATTCGTCAGTTTGTACGTGACTTAAATATTCCACTAGAAGTGATTGGTGTGCCGATTACTCGTGCTGAAGATGGTTTGGCATTGAGCTCACGTAATGGTTATTTAAGTGCGGAAAATCGTGCGATTGCACCAACGATTTACCAAAGCTTGAAAACGGCTGAGGCAGAATTACATGCTGGAACTCGACTGGCAGATGTGTTAGCGAATATTAAAGCAACATTGACAGCAGCGGGTTTTGTTGTGGACTATGTTGAAGCACGTACACCTGAATTACAGAAAATTGAAGAATTTGATCAAGACGTGGTGTTGTTTATTGCGGCTAAATTAGGCGCAACACGTCTTATTGATAATATGCAGGTTAAATATACTGCAGTTTAAAACGGCTATGGGGTAGCAAGCGATGAAGCGCATTTTAATTGTTACAGGACAATCTGGATCTGGAAAGTCATCTGCATTACAGATACTTGAGGATTTGGGCTATTACTGTATCGATAATTTGCCATTGGCCTTACTCCCCGAAATTGTTGAAAAACTCGATTCAGAAAATAATCTTGAACAATTGGCACTGGGTGTGGATGTCCGCAGTACACGTGCAGATTTACAAGAGTTCGATTTGGTTTTTCAACAGCTACAACGCCATGGCTCAGTCGATATTATTTATTTGACCACGCGTGATCAGGAATTGATTGCGCGATTCAGTTCATCTCGACGTCCCCATCCGTTGGCAAGTCGTTTCAAAAGTTTAAATGAGTGCATACAGGAAGAAAAATCTTTACTGTTGCCGATTCAATTACGCTCGACAGTACATATTGATACTACAGATAAGAGTGTACATGATTTAAAACATACCTTGCTGTCTAAACTTGGACAGGCAGATAATTTAATTTTGATCTTACAGTCTTTTGGCTATAAGCATGGTATTCCACTCGATGCAGATTATGTTTTTGACGTCCGTCATTTGCCCAATCCACACTGGGATATGGAATTGCGTAAGTATTCAGGATTAGATGAGCCAGTTCGTCAGTTTTTACAACAAAGTGAACAAACCAATGAAATGTTCCAAGATATTTATAATTTTTTGGATAAATGGCTGCCGGCATTTGCCGAAGGGCATCGTCATTACATGACGGTGTCGATCGGTTGTACAGGTGGGCAACACCGTTCGGTATATATCGTAGATAGACTAAAAAAAGCACTTGAGGCAAAATGGTCTATTCAGGTTCTACATAGAGAAATGAAGCACTGGTCATGATCGACACAACTGTTGACGTAATTAATAAACTGGGTTTACATGCGCGTGCATCTGGCAAGCTAATCGAAGTCACGACCAAATTTCGCTCGTCGATTCAAATTGGTAAGGGTGGAAAATTAGTAGATGCCAAAAATATTATGTCTTTGCTGATGCTTGGCGCAGGCAAGGGCACAACTTTACGCTTAGTGATTGAAGGTGCAGATGAAGAAAAAGCTTTATCTGAAATTCAAGCACTGTTTGCGGCAAAATTTTACGAGGCAGATTAAACGTGGCACGTCGACCGAACCGCTATACCGAAGAAGACTTTGAATCCATAGAAGGACGTGCAAGTAAAACTGAGCAAAAGAAAGCTGTACAACGTATGGCTGCTTTGGGCGAGGAACTTGCAAAACTGAATCCTAAACAGATTAAAAATCTTCCTGTTGAAGAGCGTCTGATCGAAGCACTACTTGATGCACAAACCATTACTTCACATGAAGCGCGACGTCGTCAGTTTCAACGTGTAGGTAAATTGCTGCGTAATGAAGATGAAACCATGATTTTATCTTACCTAACCCCGCAGCAAGGTGCGAAAAAAACAGCGCAGCTTCAACGCTGGACTGAACGTATGATTGCCCAAGGTGATCCCGTCATTAAAGAGTTCATGAAAGCGCATAATGCTGCTGAACATCATCCTATTCGTCAGCATATTTTGCGTATTCAACGTGATATAGCAAAAAATGTAAGCGAAGAAGAACTGACTGCGTCAAAGTTGAAATTGTTTAACTACATTCAACAAGTGGCTTTATTATCTGATAACTAATGCATGATTAGATAGCCAAGTACTTAGATAGCTCAATGATCAGAGAATTCAACATGATCTGATCATTGAAGTAAAACGTGAAGTTATAGACTTCACATCAAAAAAGCGACCTGATTAGGTCGCTTTTTTTGCTTAAATGATTGAAAAAATCATGCTTGGCTTTTGAGTTTTAACATTAACCAAATTCGCCAACAGCGCGCTCTTTAGCCCATTCACGGAGAACGAACTTCTGAAGTTTACCTGTCGAGGTTTTTGGAATTTCGGTAATCACCACATCTTTTGGCACTTTGAAACGTGCAAGATGTTGTTTACAGAATTCAATCAGTTCTTCAGGCGTTGCTTCTTTACCTGCTTTTAATTCTATAAAGGCACAAGGCACCTCTTGCCAACGAGGGTCGGGTTTTGCAACCACTGCAGCGGTTAGTACAGCAGGGTGTTGATATAGAATTTCTTCCACTTCGAGCGATGAAATGTTTTCACCCCCTGAAATGATCACATCTTTAGAGCGGTCAGTAATTTTGGCATAACCGTCAGGTTGGCAGACGGCTAAGTCGCCGGTATGGAACCAGCCACCGGCAAAGGCTTCAGCCGTTGCTTCTGGGTTTTTCAAATAACCTTTCATTACGATGTTGCCACGGAACATGATTTCACCCATGGTCTGGCCATCATGCGGAACAGGTAACATGGTTTCAGGATCAATGACTTTCATGCCATCTTGAAGCGGGTATGGCACACCTTGGCGAGAATGCAACTGTGCTTGTTCTTGAATGGAAAGATCAGACCAACCAGCTTGCGATGCGCAAAGTGCTGATGGACCATAGGTTTCAGTCAAACCGTAAACATGTGTGACATTGATACCAATATTACGCATCCCTTCAATAATCGCAGCAGGTGGCGCTGCACCAGCAACCATCACTTCAACGCGATGGTCAAATTGCGCTTTTTTCTCTTCAGGCGTATTGATCATCATTGAAAGTACGATTGGCGCACCGCAGAAATAATCTACTTTGTGCTCTGCGATCAGTTTGAAAATCAGTTCAGGGTCGATTTTACGTAGACAAATATTGGTTCCGCCATTGGCTGCCATCGTCCAAGCAAAGCACCAGCCATTACAGTGGAATAGAGGAAGCGTCCACAGATACGTTGCACGTGGCGTCATGCCGCAAGCAATGATGTTACTCGCTGCATTGATATATGCGCCGCGGTGATGATACACCACGCCTTTTGGATTCCCTGTGGTACCCGAGGTATAGCTTAAACTAATCGCATCCCATTCATCTTGAGGTAAGTGCCACTCAAAGTTGGCATCGCCTTGCGCCAACCAGTCTTCAAATTCAATTTGTCCAATCGGTTGTGCTGTGCCTTCAAATTCAGCATCTGCAACATCAATGACATAAATGTCTTGATCGATCAAAGCCAAAGCTTCGGTGGCAACTTGAGCAAATTCAGGGTCAACCAACAGGACTTTGGTTTCTGCATGTTCCAGCATGAAGGCAATGGTTTTCGCATCAAGGCGTGTATTTAGCGTATTTAGTACAGCACCCGCCATCGGTACGGCAAAGTGTGCTTCAACCATAGCCGGAACGTTCGGTAATAACACAGACACGGTGTCGTTTTTGCCAATGCCTAATTGTTGCAACTGATGTGCAAATTGACGACAGCGGTTATATGTTTGGCGCCATGAAATATGACGATTGCCATGGATAATGGCATCCTGATCAGGATAAATATAAGCTGCACGCTCTAAATAACGTAGAGGCGAAAGTGCCACAAAATTTGCCGGGGTCCGTGGCAATTCATCGTATGCGCTAACCATCGTGGTACTCCAAGTCCATGTCTATTTGTTTTAAATCTGACTTAACAATAATTCAGTCCGTAGCTTCTCTGCATTTATGCTTTAGTCGAGTATTTACACTAAATTTTTAAGTGGTTGAAATTTAACATAATAAAAACAATAAGGTGACGAAAATGAACCCTGTGGTTCTCAAAATTGATTTTTTAGCATAAATAATTTAGTTGAAAAATATACAGGGTTTGTTGGTTTTTTATACTAATTTGGCAGATATTTCCGTGTGTGATCTTTTTTATTGATTCGGTTTGAATGATGCTTAACGAATAATGTAGAGCGCCTTGAATAGTCTTTGTGGGGATATAAACGAATGATATTTTCTTTAATTGATCGTGGCTTATTTGCTGTTTTTTAACAATAAACTTAAATTTGAGAAGATGCGAAACTTCGTATAATCTAAGTAAAAAATCAAGATGGCTTGTGCATTAACATTGCAAAAGCGGAAATCAAAAATAAAACAATACGGCTAAATACAATAAAAAGTATGGCGACAAGGATGAATATGACAATTCAACACGACATTGCATGGGAAAATTGGTCAGGTGCTCAGAAGTCGATCCCGAAGTCATTTATACAACCGCAAAATCTTGAGCAATTAATGGATGTGGTGCAATCCCATCCTAAGATTCGCTTGGTTGGCGCAGGGCACTCATTTAGCCCTTTGGTAAAAACCACAGATACCTTAGTAAGTTTAGATCATCTCAAAGGCATTCTAGATATCGATGCTGAACGCTGCCAAAGTACCGTCCAAGCTGGCACACGATTATTTGATTTGGGGGAGAAGCTCGCCTCTTTTGATCAGGCACTGATCAATCAAGGTGATATTGATCGTCAAAGTTTGGCTGGGGCTATTGCAACAGGGACGCATGGTACCGGACTCGAATTACCGTGTTTATCGGCACTGGTTACGGGGTTTAAATTATTAACCGCGCAGGGCGAATTACTACAATGCAGTGCTGAACAGAACAGTGAAATTTTCCAAGCAGGGCGTGTTTCACTCGGGAGTTTAGGCGTGCTGACGCATGTACAGCTGCAAAATCGGCCGATGTATAAACTCAAAGAACAAACGCGATTATGTCCGCTGAAAGATGTCATGCAGAATATGCAGCAATGGCAATATGCACATCGACATATTGAGTTCTGGGTATTTAGTCATGCCGATCAGGTTATTTTAAAAACCTTAGATGAGACGGAAGATGACCTTCAACCGCGGAAAGAACAGTGGTTAGATGATGACGTATTACTCAAATTTTGTGCAGAATTGACGCGAATTTTTCCACCACTGAATCCATGGCTACAAAACTTATTGGGTGTTTTTGTCAAACCTTCGATGAACGTAGATTGGTCAAGTCGAATTTTTCCTTCTGCTCGAAATACCAAATTTAATGAGATGGAATACCAGATTCCGCTGCAACACGGGATGAATTGTTTAGAAGAAATTTTGCATACCCTTCGACGACATAAGGTTCCGATGTTTTTCCCGCTAGAATATCGACTTGTACGTGGGGATGATATTTGGCTCAGTCCGTTTTATCAGCAAGATTCGGCCTCAATTTCGGTGCATCAGTTCTATAAGCAAGATTATCAAGTCATCTTTAAGCTCGTGGAGCCGATTTTTTTAAAATATGGCGGGCGTCCGCATTGGGGGAAATTGCATAGCCTAAATGCGCGGCAGCTTCAAAATGTGTACCCCAAGTGGCAGGATTTTTTAAATATTCGACAAGAATTAGATCCGAAGCAAAAGTGGCTCAGTCCAGAGCTACAGCAAATACTGATTGAATAAGCATCGTGGAACGTTAAACGTTGAAGACCAATTGAACGATATGAACAAGGGGATGGCATGGATGCATATTTTCAAAAGTTGAATACGCTGTTAAAGCAAAACGGGACGGGGATGCCGCAGTTAATCGTGGATATTGACGCATTAAATCACAACTTTGGGGTCACTCAGCAGCAAATACCACACAGTCTGCATCCTCGCTTGGTGGTGAAATCCTTGGCGTGCATGGCATTGCTTCAACACTGTGCTACACAGCTCAAGACACAGCGTTTCATGCTATTTCATTTTGCACATCTGAAAACACTTTTCGAATCGATACCGCAAGCCGATGTGTTGTTTGGAAAACCGATGCCGATTCAGGCCTTGAACCATGCAGACAAGGTGTTTTTGCAGGCAACGCAATCGCAAGTGCAATGGCTTATTGATAGTGAACAGCGTTTAGCTCAATACCTCAAATTTGCTGAGCAGCATCAACTGTGTCTACGTATCAATATTGAAATCGATGTTGGGCTACATCGTGGTGGTCTGAAAACGATCGATGAGCTAAAGGCTATTTTGGATGTAATTGTTCGACATCCTCAACATTTAAAATTTTCAGGATTGATGGGCTATGACGCACATGTGGCGAAGATCCCACGGCTGATCCAATCTCCTGAACAGACTTATCAACAATCCCAGCAAAGTTATCAACAATTCAAAGCTTATGTACAACAGCATTATCCAACTTTATGTGATGAACACATCTGTTGGAATGGTGGTGGTAGTCCTAGTTTTAGTTTTCATTGTCAGCAGAGCGTCTGTAACGAAGTCTCGTTTGGTTCGATGCTGTTAAAACCTGCAGATTTTGAACTGAAAAATTTACACGCTTTCCAAAGTGCCTTGTGGATCGCCACGCCTGTGTTAAAAGTGTTGCCGCGGACTGAATTACCACAGTTAGAATGGCTCAGTCGTTGGGCAAAATATCAGGCTGTATTTATTTATGGAGGCTATTGGCGAGGGGACTATGTTTATCCTCAAGGCAGTCAGCCCCATGCGTTATATGGTCGCAGTAGTAATCAGGAGCTTGTGCAAATTCCACAGACAAGCAGCATAAACGTAGATGATTATATTTTTTTACGCCCTACCCAGAGTGAAATGATCATCCCTCAATTTGCCCAGCTTTGGTTGTACCAATCCGATCAATTCATGGCCTTTGAGACCTTCAGAGAATAAAAAAAGAGCCCGTATGGACTCTTTTTAGGTTCAATTGTTTTGAAAAAAGCTCATGATTTGAAGCTTACTCAAATCCACTGTAGTGAATACCCGTGAGGTTCGACATTTCTTTTTTCCATGTGGTCAGGTCATCTTTGCAGAATTGATTCAGATGATGATGTCCGCAGGCACGAGCCATGATTTGCATTAGTTCAACGGATGCATTTAGAAAATTCGCCAGTTGTTGTGCCGATTTGTCTATTTCTAAACGACGACGTAAATGATCTTGTTGTGTGGCGATGCCGACAGAACAATCATTGGTCTGACAGGCACGCATAGCTAAACAGCCAATGGCTTGCATGGCAGAGTTTGAAATCGCGATGGCATCTGCACCTAAAGCGAGTGCCTTAATAAAGTCAGCGGGTACACGAAGTCCACCTGTGATCACTAAACTAATATCTGACCTTCCTAAACGGTCTAAATGACGACGTGCTCGTGCAAGTGCAGGAATGGTCGGTACAGAGATATTGTCACGGAATAAGGTTGGGGCTGCACCTGTTCCACCGCCACGACCATCTAAAATAATATAGTCCACACCGATGCTGAGTGCTGCGTCAATATCACGTTCAATATGCTGTGCGGAGAGTTTATAGCCGATCGGGATGCCGCCGGTTTCTGCTCGGACATATTCTGCAAATTCACGATATTGTGAAAGATGAGTCCAGTCGGGGAAAGTTGCAGGAGAAATGGCTGCGGTGCCTTCTGGTAATTTGCGCACTTCTGCAATCTTGCCAACCACTTTATGGCCTGGCAGATGTCCTCCCGTACCTGTTTTTGCAGCTTGACCGCCTTTAAAATGAAAGGCCTGACACTGTTTAACTTTTTCAATGTCATAGCCAAAACGGCCCGAAGCCAATTCATAAAAATAGCGTGAGTTGGCGGCTTGTTCCTCAGCAAGCATTCCGCCTTCACCTGAGCAAATCCCTGTACCCGCAATTTCAGCACCTGTTGCAAGGGCAACTTTGGCTTCTTGAGATAACGCACCAAAACTCATATCTGACACAAACAGGGGGATTTTGAGTTTTAAGGGTTTTTTAGCATTTGGGCCAATCACTACTTCGGTTGCTACGGGTGCATCATCTAATAATGGAATTTTCCACAGTTGTGCGGTGATCAGTTGAATGTCCTCCCATTTCGGGAGTTGATTGAAAGGCACGCCCATCGCCGCTGTCGGACCATGATGTCCAAATTTACTTAAGCCATTTCGTGCGAGTTCCAAGATCAATTTATTATGTGGTTCTTCTGGTGCGGGCGCGGAGTCAGCATATAGGCCTTGGTATTGATCACGCTTATATTGTTGAGGATTTCTTTTCTCCCACGCTTGAATTTCTTCAAGATCGACGTACACCTGATCGCCTTCCACCCATGCTTTAAACTTTTGCAAATTTTTATTCAGATAACGTGGGTTGATACCAGTTTTATAAATATAGTGCGAGCCATGCAGCCCACAGACGATTTTATCCCCTTGAATATGGGCATCAGCCATGAGGGCGCCGCGATGCTGACAGCGACCATACATGACCACGACTTGTTCTACATCATCATCTTCGAGCCGTAAGACCACAAGATCGACATTGGCTGCAAGAGCATAAGCGGGTTGGAGCGGTTTTAAACTAGACCAAGATATAAGTGAATGTGCTTGCATGATACCTGCCTACATAAAGATTTCAGTGGGTATAGGTGTTCGAAATTCGGAATAATTTTATGAATTAGAACGTGATTATTATGTTGACAGCATAAAGCGTATTTCGGCTGAAATCTGCTTGAATTATCAGGAGTCTTGTAAAAGGCAGCAGAAAAATCAACTTCCATGGGATTAGAGGTTTATTAAAGTTGGCAGGGCGTGTAAAATTTAGGTCGAATTTTATTTATCCACCGTTTTTATCTTTTGAGGGTCTCCCTCGATCATAATCTCGCGGTGACATGCTCCATTGTACGGGGCATCACTCCTTAAGGATTTTTATATGCCAATTATCACTTTGCCAAATGGCGATCAAAAAGAATTTGATCATGCCGTGTCTGTGATGGAAGTTGCTCAAAGCATCGGTCCTGGTCTAGCAAAAAATACAGTTGCGGGTCGTGTAAACGATCGTTTAGTTGATGCGTCTGATTTAATTACAGAAGATGCTAGCCTACAAATTATCACGCCTAAAGATGAAGATGGTATTCACATCATTCGTCACTCTTGTGCGCACTTGGTGGGTCATGCAGTTAAGCAATTGTTCCCAGAAGCAAAGATGGTCATTGGTCCTGTCATTGAAGAAGGTTTCTACTATGACATCTGGATGCCACGTCCGTTTACTTTAGATGACATGGCAGCAATCGAAGAGCGCATGAAAAAGCTCATCGACCAAGACTATGATGTCATCAAAAAAATGACTCCACGTGATGAAGTGATCAAAGAGTTCACTGCACGCGGCGAAGAATACAAATTGCGTCTGATCGAAGACATGCCTGAAGAAACTGAAATGGGCTTGTACTACCATCAAGACTACTTGGACATGTGCCGTGGTCCGCACGTTCCAAATACTAAATTCTTAAAATCGTTCAAGTTGACTAAAATCTCTGGTGCTTACTGGCGCGGTGATGCGAAAAACGAACAGCTGCAACGTATTTACGGTACAGCTTGGGCTGACAAAAAACAGTTAGCTGCGTATATCAAACGTATTGAAGAAGCTGAAAAACGCGATCACCGTAAAATTGGTAAAGCGTTAGACTTGTTCCATATGCAAGAAGAAGCGCCGGGTATGGTGTTCTGGCATCCAAACGGCTGGACGATTTACCAAGTGCTTGAACAATACATGCGTAAAGTTCAACAAGCCAATGGTTACCAAGAAATCCGTACACCGCAAGTGGTTGATTTCACGCTTTGGGAAAAATCAGGTCACGCAGCTAACTATGCTGAAAACATGTTTACGACTCACTCAGAGAACCGTAACTATGCAGTAAAACCAATGAACTGCCCATGTCACGTGCAAGTCTTCAACCAAGGTTTGAAATCTTACCGTGATCTTCCAATTCGTTTGGCTGAGTTTGGTTCATGTCACCGTAACGAACCATCGGGTTCATTACACGGCATTATGCGTGTACGTGGCTTTACACAAGATGATGCGCATATCTTCTGTACCAAAGAACAAATCGGTACTGAAGTTGCAGACTTTATTAAACTGACATTAGATGTTTATAAAGACTTCGGCTTTGAAGAAGTACAAATGAAGTTGTCGACACGTCCAGAAAAACGTGTGGGTGATGACAAACTTTGGGACATGGCAGAAAAATCTTTAGCAGATGCTTTAGATGCTGCAGGCCTAGAGTGGGAACTTCAACCGGGTGAAGGTGCATTCTACGGTCCGAAAATTGAATTCTCATTGAAAGACTGCTTAGGTCGTGTATGGCAGTGCGGTACAATTCAATGTGACTTTAACTTACCAGAACGTTTAGATGCGTCTTATGTGACTGAAGATAACGACCGTGATCAGCCTGTAATGTTGCACCGTGCAATTCTTGGCAGTTTCGAGCGTTTTATTGGTATACTTATTGAACACTATGCTGGTTTCATGCCACCTTGGTTGTCTCCAATTCAAGCATGTGTGATGAACATTACCGATTCACAAGCTGAAGCATGTGAGTCAGTCGTCGCTAAACTTAAAGAAAGCGGTATCCGCGCGATTTCAGACTTGAGAAATGAGAAAATCGGCTTTAAGATTCGTGAACGTACTTTAGAGCGTATTCCTTACTTATTGGTTCTTGGGGACCGTGAAGTTGAGGAAGGTACTGTAAACGTCCGTACTCGCTCTGGAAAAAATTTGGGTACTATGTCAATTGATGCATTCGTTGACCTAGTAAAAGCAGCCGTAGCCGAACGCGGCCGGTACATTGTGGAGTAAAAGCGATTAAACAGCCTGACCGTAATCAACAGGGCGGAAAATCAAACCGTCCTGCCTTGAATGATGAAATTCGTGCAAAAGAAGTCCGTCTAGTAGACGAAAATGGCGAGCAAAAAGGGATTGTATCTCTTGCTGACGCTTTGCGTGCTGCAGAAGCAGTAGATCTTGACCTTGTTGAGATTGTTGCTAATGCTGAGCCACCAGTCTGCAAAATCATGGATTTTAATAAGCATTTGTTTGATCTAAAACAAAAGCAAAAAGAAGCGAAGAAAAAACAACATCAAGTACAGGTGAAAGAAATCAAGCTACGCCCTGGTACTGATGTTGGTGACTACAACGTTAAACTACGTGCCATTATCAAGTTCCTTGAAGAAGGCAATAAGGTAAAAATCACGCTTCGTTTCCGTGGTCGTGAAATGGCACACCAACAACTTGGTTTGGCTCAATTACAAAAAATTGAAGCTGACGTAGTTGAATACGGTGTTGTTGAACAAACACCAAAAATGGAAGGCCGTCAAATGGGTATGCTGCTTGGTCCTAAAAAGAAAAAGTAAGTATCCATTAAAAAAGCACTGCATTTGCAGTGCTTTTTTTTGCCTATATTTTGGTTTTTTAATCTCAATGATGTTCAAGGGCACCAATAATTTTTGCTGCGTATTGATTGGAAAATAGAGCAAAATTCATGAATGCGAACTTATGTCTGAGGGTATTAAGTAAGTTTCTTTAAGAAAGACAAATTTGATTATATTTTAATTGATATTCAATCGTTGTTTCGATTCAGACGTTTTGAAATGCTTTAATTTAGTTTTAATGTAGGTATAAAGTGAGCAAAGCTTTTTATTGAGCTAACTATGTGAGATCTATTTACATAAAACAGGCCGTGAAATAGGGGTTTTCAGTACCCTCCAATAGATTTTCATCTTGGTAATATTAGGTCGTATATTCCATGTCATAAAAGCAATCAGAACAAAGTACATTTCATATAAATAGATAGTAATACAGAGTAGGATTATTTTTTGCAAGATACGCCAAAATTTAAAAAGAGTAGATGAACAGCTTGTAAGCCAGACCCACCAAGGATTCATTAAAAACAACTATGGGTAAGATTAAGTTGAGAATAGATAAAAAACGAAACATATAAATTGGAATCGAGACACTATATTTTTGAGATGGGATGATTTTAATTCTTTTTTATCATGTTACGAATTTAACTATTTTTTTCAAAAAAAGACCCCGAAGGGTCTTTTTTTTATGAGGGTTTACTCAGCGCTATTTTCTTGTACAGGACTTTCTAACAATGCCTTTTTGCCAATTGGAATTTGGCGTGGTAGTTTTTCTTCAGGAATAATACGCTGTAAGTCCACTGTCAATAAACCATTTTCATATAGGGCTTGTTGCACTTCTATATGTTCATCTAAGCGTAAAGACAGTTTAAATGTACGACGCGCAATGCCTTTATGCAGGAATTCCACAGTTGTATCTTGCGCTTCAGTTGGTTTACCTGAAATGCTTAGCACTTGATTTTCTAAGTTTAGCGAAAGTTCATCTTCTGTAAAACCTGCGGTTGCCACCACAATGCGATAGCTATTTTCAGCCGTTTTTTCAATATTGTATGGCGGGTAATTTGGTGTGTCGCTTTGCATGGCATAATCAAATAAATCGTTGAAACGATCAAAACCAATGCTACGACGGAAAAGTGGGTTAAGATTTAAACTACTCATAATTAGAACTCTCTTTAATAAGCAAAGTTGTAACAATAAGAAATGTTCAGTGATGCTTGGCATCCACTGTTCACTAACAAGATCATTTGATCCTTGTACATGTATCAATATCGGTCTGTGCTGATTTTTTTCAAGGGATTTTTATAAAAAAATTATATTTTTTGAATTTTTGTACCTTAAGTGATTTTAAAAGCAAAGTGATAATTCACATTTTAACGTTACTTTTCAGAAAAACTGACAAGCTTTCACTGGATTAAACATGTTATACATAAAGCAAAATGAGATTGCCTTACTGAAAATTAAAAAGGAATATAGATGATTGATCTCTACTATTGGGGTACACCCAATGGACATAAAATTACCATCGCTTTAGAAGAAATGGGTTTGGAATACCAAATTTTTCCGATTAATATCTTGGAAAATGATCAATTTCAGCCAGACTTTTTGAGAATTTCTCCGAACAATAAAATCCCTGCAATCGTGGATCAGAATGGCCCACGAGGAGAGTCAATTTCAGTTTTTGAGTCTGGTGCGATTCTGCAATATCTTGGACGTAAAACAGGTTTGTTTTATCCAGAAGATGAGTTTGAGCGCGTTGAAGTTGAACAATGGTTGATGTGGCAAATGGGTGGTTTTGGGCCCATGTTAGGACAAAATCATCATTTTAGTCGTTTTGCACCTGAACGTATTCCGTATGCAACTGAACGTTATGTAAATGAATCTAAACGCTTATATAAAGTTTTGAACCATCAGTTGATTGGTCAAAAATTTGTGGCTGGAGAGTATTCGATTGCAGATATGGCTATTCTGCCTTGGGCGCTGCGTCATGAATGGCAGCAAATTCAGTTGGAAGATTATCCATACGTGAAAGACTATATCGATCGACTGACGGCCCGTCCAGCGGTACAAAAAGCCTTAGCAATACAGGTTTAAAAAAAGAGCATGGAAACATGCTCTTTTTTTTATGAAATGAATAGAAGCTTTTTCCACCAAGGTCTTTGGTTTTCTTTCAGGGTCTTGAGTGAGAAGGGCTGTAGGGCAACAAAGGGGTAGGCTACACCATTTTCGATATAAGGTTTGAACTTGGCACGTAAAAGTGACTGCTCAACCCGCTTATCAATGTGTGTAAGTCCAGAGCTTTTGATTAATTCAGCTTTTTGAACTTCGCCGGTGGCTAAAACATACAATTTAAAACTAAGGTCACGATTTTGATTTCCAAGATCGTCATTGTTGAAGTAAAAGATAGGTCGCTTTTGCCAAATCATTTGATCTTGTGTAATCACGTGTTGTTTGGCAACTTCAGAAGGACTTTGTGCATATAAAGCGGTCAAAATTTGTAATAACACGATAAAACTTAAGCAAAGAATTTTTTTCATAAAGTGAGTTAAAATTATTCAATATTTGCGTGGCAGATTAGAAGTCTCATGTATAAAAGTAAAGTGCGGAAAGACTCACCTTAAGATTTTAGATAGGACGGAAGAAAATTCTAACGCTGTGTTAGAATGCGGCGCTGCCGAAAAGAACGCGTTGTTGACGGCTTAGTTGGACGATTTTGCGATGAAAGACTTTTTCTTAAATTTTACCCGTATTGTTGAAAATAACCCAAGAATCTATTGGAGTATTATTTTTGGTATTGCAGGCTGCTTAGTGCTATTTGTCGCTGAAATTGTGCATGTTCAAAATATTCTTGCAGATTTACATACCAAAGATCAAAACTTGATGCGAGCTGCGATTGAACCGATTTCTTCACAATATAAATGGTCGAGAATCGTTGTAATTGTTGCAGCAGTGCTTTGGTCAAATTTTGAATATTTGAAGTCGAAGAAAAAATTAGGTCTCTAAGCATTCGTTTCGATGTGGTCGTTTTTAGTTTTATTCTTCGCGGCATTTGGGGCTGCGACCTTACTTCCTTTACAGTCCGAAGCCGTATTGCTCGGCTTGTTGAGCTATGGTCAACATAATCCATGGCTGCTGATTGTGGTGGCCAGTATTGGTAATATTCTCGGTTCTTGTGTGAATTGGTGGCTCGGTTTAAAAGTAGAACATTATAAAAATAAAACATGGTTTCCCGTGTCAGAGCTGAAAATGCAGCAGGCACAGGGTATTTATCACAAATATGGTTATTGGTCTTTGCTACTGAGTTGGCTGCCGATGATTGGAGACCCTATTACTTTAATTGCGGGTTTAATGAAAGAAAACTTCTGGCGCTTTGTATTGATGGTTACCGTGGCGAAAACAGGGCGTTATCTCTTTATTTATCTTATATTTTTAGGTTTTTTTCTGAGATAAAAAACAGGGCATTGAAATATTCAATCCCTGTTTGAAATGTTGAATCTATTACTTATTTACAGCCATTTACTTTAAATTGAATTTCATCTCTAAAGTTCGACTTTTTATAGATCCAAAGGGTGCTCGCAGTACGTTTAACCGAGATCTGACTATTTCTTAGTGCTTCAACGACTTTATGATCGAGTGTATAAATGCCAGAGCCTTGCTTGATCTTCACCTTTTTCACTTGTCCGTGTTTGTCCACTTTAAAGTTAAATTTGACTTTACGATCGTGCTGTTTCAACTCATGGCTAGTGAGATCTAATTTTGGTTGAGATACATATTGAAATGGCGTTTTCTTATTTGCACTTTGTGCATTCCAAACTTTTGAATCAAAGTTGAAATCACATTCAGGCGTATTGTCTTTAACTCTCAAATTAAACGCTTGATAGCCAATAATGGCTTTGGATTCACCATTTTCTAAATGTGGTTTGACTTTAGCTTTTTTGACAGCAGCAATTAAGATTCGGTCGAGTTGATCGACCCCTGTACTTTCTTCAACACTTGCATCGGTAATGGTGCCTTTTGCATTTGCTGTAACACGAATAATGGCCGCGCGGTCACGTTGCTTGAGGTCTTCATTGGCATATACCGGTTTTGGAAAAACCGACCAATTTAAGCGCGTGGTTAAATGTGCAGGAGCAACTTCAATATTCTGTGCTGGAAGTTGGTGGGTTTTGGTGGAAGCACTAAACGCTGTAGAAAATGGAGCGCAGGCCAAAAGGGTTAAGCACAGATATTGTTTCATAAGTCTATTCTAAGATCACAAAGTGAGTGATGAATGCGTCGATATTGCTGCGCAGTATTTCCTGTATTGGAAATACTGGCAAGGTTTAAATGGAAAATATGCCATTATTTTTTTGACTGATGGGTAATGTCGATCCCAAACAAGTCACGGGTTTTTGCCCAACTGATTGCAACTACAGCCATGGTCATACAGCCACCAAAGATTGTCGCCATGATCGTGCCCATATATTTTGCAGCCAATCCAGATTCAAATGCACCGAGTTCATTACTACTGGAGACAAACATGCCATTGACCGCGGCAACACGCCCACGCATATTTTCCGGCGGATAGAGCTGTAAAATAGTTTGGCGAACCACCACAGAGATGCTGTCACATGCACCAGTCATTGCCAGTGCAAAGAGTGATAACCAAAGATTGCTTGAAAATGCGAATAAAATGGTAAATACACCAAAACCCGCTACAGCCAATAACATATTGCGCCATGCATGATGAGTTGGAGGGAATTTGGTCAATGCAATCATGGTGATCAGGGCGCCAATAGACGGTGCTGCCCGTAAGTAGCCTAAACCTTCAGGCCCCACTTTTAAAATATCTTCGGCAAAAATCGGTAAGAGGGCAATCACGCCACCAAAAAGCACAGAAACTAAATCGAGTGAAATCGCCCAAAGGACAATTTTGGTTTTCCAGATAAAACGAAAACCTTCACTTAAACTATCTTTTAAATTGTCAGATTCAATTTTAGGGAAACTGCGTTTACTGAGCAGATTAATGAGGACGAAGCAGACCGTTAGTAGTGCTGCAACACTGAGCAAACTGGTTTCACGGCCTAAAAATGCCAACATAAAACCGCCAAGCATTGGCCCAATAATCACCCCACTTTGCCAACCAATCGTTGTCCATGTTGCACCATTGGCATAGAGCTCCCGCGGGATTAAAAAAGGTTTAAGCGACGTTGCCGAGGGATTATAGAAACCACGGATAGTTCCAAGCCCAAAAATGACCGCATAAATACCCCAAGACAGTTGGGTGACATCAATTTGGCCGAGACCATATTGGTGAAATAACCCCCAAAGAATCAGTGGCATCGGTACAGAAAAAAACAGACAAATTTTCATAATGGTCTGTTTATTGAAACGATCTGCAAAGTATCCTCCCCACAAAGAGAGAGCAATAAAAGGAATTGCTTCGGCTAAACCAATTAAGCCCAGTGTTAGCGGGTCTTTGGTGATTTGATATAGTGAATAAGCAACGATAATTTCTTGAATCAAAATGGCTAAGGTCAGACAAAATTGATTAAGCGTAACAATCGAGAAATCCCGATAACGTAGGGCTGCAAAAGCATCCTGTGCAGGTTTCATAATGGACAATAATAGTTGGCGTGCCGACATTATATAAGCCTTATTGGGCATCGCTTATAAAATCATCGGAAAATCTATATCAGAAAATTAATTAAGTTCGATATTCGGTAGAAAGATTCGCTTTTGTTTTGAGCAAAGATGCTTTAGAATACTCGCTCCCTTACCTGCAGGGCGTCTTTGCAATGGTGCAGACGTGCCGAACAGGTGTTCAAAAGAGGTTCTTATGCCTAAGATGAAAACTCGCCGTGGTGCAGCTAAACGCTTCAAGCCAACTGCAAACGGTTTTAAACGTCACCAAGCGTTCAAACGACACATTTTGACCAAAAAATCTGCTAAGCGTATCCGTCAATTACGCGGCTGTGTAATGGTTCACGTAAGTGACGTTGCTTCAGTTCGCCGTATGTGCCCATACATCTAAGGAGATTATAAATGGCTCGTGTTAAACGTGGTGTACAGGCTCATCGCCGTCATAAAAAAATTCTTGCTCGTGCTAAAGGTTACTACGGCGCTCGTTCACGCGTATATCGCGTAGCGTTCCAAGCAGTAATCAAAGCAGGTCAATATGCTTACCGTGACCGTCGTCAAAAGAAACGTCAATTCCGTGCTCTATGGATTGCGCGTATCAATGCTGGTGCTCGTCAAAATGGTTTGTCGTACAGCCGTATGATCGCTGGCTTGAAAAAAGCTCAAGTGATTATCGACCGTCGCGTACTTGCTGACATCGCTATGCATGACGCAGTTGCGTTTGCTGCTTTAGCTTCTAAAGCTAAAGATGCATTAGCTGCATAAGTCTTTATGACTTAAAAAAAGACCGCTTTTAGCGGTCTTTTTTTATGGACGAATTTGATTAGACATCTTATTTTTTCGACCATGTGGCTAAAAACACAATGATGCCAATTGTGATTGCGGCAAATTTTATAAACTCAAATTGTTTAAAAAGTAAATAAAAGCCATAAAGTAAAGCGAATAGCATGGCAAAAATTAAAACTAAAGAAAAAAATACAACCCATGGTTTTTCAGGCTCTTTATCTGTTGAAGTGTTGGTGGCGGAAAGAGCTTGATCAGATGTTGATTTGAAATAATTAACTTTGGGGTATTTTTTCTGTAGTTGTTTGAGTAAAGCTTTCTCTTCATCATTGACTAAATTTTCGCGGTTGAAATGATTGGCTGTATAGCACGTGACATCTACATGGTGTTCTGACAGTTTGTACTCATAATCCAATAGTTGTGCATATTCTTCGGTTGTAAATAAATGGATCGGTGAGCTTTCGTTTTTTACATGTTTTAAATTTTGGATAGCAGCTTCGATTGAATTGAGCATTTCAAGCAGACTTAATCCAACTTGATGTGAAGCTTGAGGATTCTCCAAAAGAGGGAGTGAGTCATCCAGAAGGCCATAATAATACAAATTATGGATTAGTTTAAATTGAGGCTGAATGTGGGTAGAAAACGGATGTTCAAATAAATCCAGTTGAATGCTATTCACTAAACTGCTCCAACTCGATTTTTTATCAAAGCAAAAGCATTCGTTACGCTGTTGTTGATTGAGCTCAATTAATGTAAACAGCCCGAATGCGTCATGAAATTGTGTGGAACTTGCACCCCAAAACTCCCGAGGATCACCAATAGGGCTGATATCTAAAATTTTCGTTTCTGATTGGATTTGAACCAGTGCAAAGGCTTGATTTAAATTGTTGTGGAAAACAGCAAGAGGCTAGTTGGTTTTTACAAAGTCAAAATGAGGATGTTGATTAAGTTTTGCATGCTCAAAAAGAAGATCAAATGGATAAAGTGAGCATGTTCTAATCCGCTTTTCAGCCATATACATGATCAAATGATCAACTGAATCATGTAGTAATGCATTGGTTTTAAAATCGCGAATCAAGAAAATGTCGCAAGCTTGGCGGCACCATGGGTGCAAAATCTCGTCATAGTAAATTTTCTGGTTAAAAAAGCGTTGAGCGTTATATTGCAAACCAAGAATAAATTGCTCGTAATGATCTATCATAATGAAGCATTTTTTTATTTTTCAATTGTTAGCTATCTTAGCTTTAATTTGATTCAAAAGGTAACTGCTTGATGCGCAAACAGTATCACTTTCGCCAAGTAGGTGATGATACGTGTGTTTGGGATGTACATCATTTATTAAAACTCAGTCAGAATTTCAAGATTCAGCAAATCCCTGTAAATGACATTCAAGAGTTAAATGAAGCATATTGGTTTCCAAAATCTGCACCGACCACACAGCAAATTATTGAACATCTGGAATTGGTAAATGCTGCGGACTTAAGTTATCCCATTATTTTATGTGCCATTGGTCGAGTGATGGATAGTATGCAGCGAGTCGCAAAAGCATGTATAACCAGTCAGTCGCATATATTAGCCGTTCAATTTGAACAAACCCCAAAGCCTGACTTTATCAATATCGATGCAGATCTTTTGGATTATCGTGAAGAATAAAAGTTAACCTACAGATCCAATGCTGTTATCTTGAAGTAGATTCACCAGACTCAAGTAGATCATCATGGCAATGAAAAGAATAAATGTAGTCGGTACATCGGCCACTGGAAAATCAACCTTTTCCAGAGCTTTGGCGGACAAATTAGGACTAAATTATATAGAACTGGATAATCTATTTTGGCTAGATGATTGGCAGGAGTGTCCTGATAAAATCTTTTTTGCACGTATCGGAGCTGAAATTGCTAAAGCGAAAAATGGTTATGTTATTGATGGCAATTATACTCGGGCGATTCCTGTTAAATGGTCTGAAATAGATACGGTGATATGGTTAGACCTTCCGTTTCCAGTCAATTTATACCGCTCTGTAAAGCGCGCAATTTCTCGGGCTAAGTCCAAACAAGATCTTTGGCCAGATTCAAATAATCAGGAAAGTTTGTGGCGGATGTTTGGTCGAGATTCCATTGTCTGGTGGATGATTAAAACCCATAAAACGAATCGTGAAAAATATCTACAGATGATGAATGCACCTGAATATCAACATATTCAATGGATTCGTTTAAAGTCTGCAAATGCAGTTGATGCATTTTTAGAACAATTGGACTCTTATGTTTTTGATGTTTAAGTTTTGATGTTTTATCAATAAAAAGTGCAGTTAAGTTACAGAAATAATCTTTATACCGCGCTTTGCGACATGCCTAATGTATGGATAGAAAAGAACAAAAGGAAAATAAAATGTTGGCTGAAATAGTTGGTATGGGTCAAGGTAGCATCACTGTAGAGCTCGAAATGATTCCCCGCAAAGGTGAGGCGGTCAAAATCATGTATGGTGCAGACGCAGAGCTTGAGGGTGAAGTAGTCTCGGTCAGTCATTATATTAATCAACATGCCGATCAGCATCGCGTTCGATTAGAAATTCGTCCATTTAATTATTTAACGACCTCATAATTTTGAAATCTTTCATACAGAAGTATGTTTATAAAAAAGCCCTTCTATGAGAGGGGCTTTTTAGTGTTGATGATATTTATACAGTTAAAGTCCGAAGTAATAAGCCAATAAGCAAATCACTACCGTAATAATAACTAAGGT
This sequence comes from Acinetobacter amyesii, assembly GCF_023499985.1. NCBI lineage: Bacteria > Pseudomonadati > Pseudomonadota > Gammaproteobacteria > Moraxellales > Moraxellaceae > Acinetobacter > Acinetobacter amyesii. Next base: position 241,265 of record NZ_JAMCOU010000031.1, read on the forward strand.
AATCACTCCTCCTGCACCGGGTTTATGAGGCGAGTTAGCCGGGTGTGCATGCTGAGGATTTGATTTTCTATCCTCAGTTTTAAATCCATCCAGAGGAGAGCTTTCAACCACAGGAGTTAAACGTGCAGTTTTATAGTGATTGGCGACTTTTACGATAAATTTAGCCGTTAAATCTTCAGTTTTTTGAGCAAAATGGCGCAAATTTAACTGTTCTTCAGGTGTGTAGATGCTGCCATCTGCATGATAGGGATGCTGAATTTTAGACTGAATGTGGCGGTTTAATGCATCTAAGCGATGTAAGCTGTCATGTGCGAAATCTGCTTGTGCATCCGTTGGCAAGAGTGCGAGTTTTGCGGATTCATTCGATTCGCTGCTTAGATCGGGCTGCGTACCATAATAAGGTGTGCCTAACACCTCCGGCTCAATAAAACCTTCCGCAGGTTTTTGTAAAAATAATTCTGCTTCAGTGAAGTTATGAATATCATCCCATTTTGGTAACTGCATATCTGCTTCGATGCGTTTAATGAGTTTATGGTTCAGCTCATAGCGCCAAAAGGTTTCTCGACGAATTTGCAGTTGTTGGGATGCCGGTGCTTCATAGTCATTTTCTGCGTTATACCACTCGGCAAGTTCTTTACCAAAAATCCATGCCTGCTTTTTATTTTTTTCGTGGCTTACAATAAAATGGGCAAAGGGAAGAAGTTCAACGTTAGCATTCGGATTTTGTTCATCATTCAGCAAGCTGGAGCTATGTAAACTTAAGCGTTGTACCCCTTGTTTTTTTAAGCCTTCTAGCCAAATTTGGAAATGTTGAGCCAATAAATGCTGTGATAGCAAATCACGAAAATGGAAACTGTGCTGATCAAAAATGTGGTGATTCAACCAACGTTGAAAACTCAAACCTTGGTTGAGAAATTCATTGCCATAAGTGACGAGTGTGAGCTGTTGTTTCCAGATTGGATCGAGTGCCATAAAGATTGGATCCCATTGATATTGTGTTTATCTTATACTTTTTTTAAAACTTGATGCTAATGCAATTTTAACTTGTGAATGCGCTTCATCATAACGGCTAAAAACTGTTAGAATAAGGGGTTTATATTATTTTTTAAATTGTTGCTTTGAGAGTTACTATGTCACTGGAAGCCCTGACCACTGAAGCGCTCGCTGCGATTGCAGCAGCAGAGGACCTTGCTACACTCGACCAAGTGCGAGTGCAATTTACAGGGAAGAAAAGCCAGCTCGCGGAACAATCGAAGTCGCTCGGTAAAATGGACCCAGAAGAACGTAAAGTTTTTGGTGCTCAAATTCATGCCGTTCGTGAATCGATTACTGGCGCACTGACTGCTCGTCAAGCTGAATTACAAAAAGCTGCATTAGAACAAAAGCTTGCTAGCGAAACGATTGATATTACTTTACCCGGCCGTGGTCAAATGGTCGGTAGTATTCACCCTGTGACTCAAGTTCAAGAACGTATTTGCCAATTCTTTACCAAAGCTGGTTTTACCGTTGCAACTGGTCCTGAAGTTGAAGATGATTATCACAACTTTGAAGCATTGAACATTCCGGGTCATCACCCTGCACGTGCGATGCACGACACTTTCTATTTTGATGCGAATCATTTACTTCGTACGCATACCTCAGGCGTGCAAATTCGTACGATGGAAACTGAGCAGCCTCCAATCCGTGTTGTGTGTCCTGGTCGTGTTTACCGCTGTGACTCAGATCAAACGCATTCTCCAATGTTCCATCAAATCGAAGGTTTGTATGTGGCTGAAAATACCAGCTTTGCAGAACTTAAAGGTTTGTTAGTGAACTTGCTAAATGAGTTCTTTGAAAAAGATTTGAAAGTACGTTTCCGTCCATCTTATTTCCCATTTACAGAGCCAAGTGCGGAAGTGGATATCATGGATGAACGTGGTAAATGGTTGGAAGTTTTGGGCTGCGGTATGGTGCATCCAAACGTTTTACAAGCCGCTGGCATTGACCCAGAAAAATACAAAGGCTTTGCCTTCGGTTTAGGTGTAGAACGTTTTGCAATGTTGCGTTATGGCATTAATGACCTACGTATGTTCTACCAAAATGATGTGCGTTTCTTACGCCAATTTGCTTAAACAGTTTTATACCTCTCCCTAACCTCTCCTAAAAGGAGAGGGGTTGTCCATCATGACTTAGGGTTCGTCCTCTTTCTTTAAAGGGGCGCTAGAGGGGATTAGAAATTTAGAATTAATAGGTTTTTATACAATGAAAATTAGCGAAAATTGGTTGCGTACATGGGTTAACCCAGCCATTGATAGCGATACACTTTCTGACCAACTGACCATGTTAGGTTTAGAAGTTGATGATTTATCTCCTGCTGCAAAACCATTTACTGGTGTAGTTGTCGGTGAAGTTTTAACAGTGGTTCAACATCCTGATGCTGACCGTTTACGTGTCACTACTGTAAACATCGGTTCAGGCGAGCCGTTACAAATCGTTTGTGGAGCTCCAAACGTACGTGTAGGCATGAAAGCTCCTGTAGCAACCATTGGTGCAGTACTTCCGGGCGATTTCAAAATTAAAAAAGGCAAGCTTCGTGGTGTTGAATCACAAGGCATGCTGTGCGGTGCGTCTGAAATTGATCTTGAAGATAAAATCGACGGTCTATTGGAGCTTCCTGCAGATGCTCCTGTAGGCACAAATATTCGTGAATATTTAGATCTTGATGACAATGTAATTGATATTAGCATCACGCCAAACCGTGGTGACTGTTTCAGTATTCGTGGTATTGCACGTGAAATTGGTGTGATTAATCAACTCCCTGTGACTGCCCCTGAAATTAAAGAAGTTGCTGCAACAATTACTGATGAGAAGAAAGTTGTTGTTGAAACTGATGGTTGCCCACGCTATTTAGGTCGAGTGATCAAAAACGTTAATACCAAAGCACCAACTCCTGAGTGGATGGAGCGTGCATTAGCTCGTGCAGGCATTCGTCAGCACAGTATTTTGGTCGATATTACCAACTACGTTTTAATGGAATTGGGTCAACCTTTACATGCATTCGATGGCGGTAAAGTTGAAGGTTCTGTTCGTGTACGCCAAGCAACAGCAGCAGAAAAATTAACGTTGTTGAATGAACAAGAAGTTGAATTATCTGAAAACGTGATGGTGATTGCGGATGATCAAAAAGCTTTGGCGATTGCAGGAATCATGGGTGGCCTAAGTTCAGCGGTTTCTGATGATACCACTGAAATTTTCCTTGAGTCGGCGTTCTTTGATCAACTCTATATCGCAGGTCGTGCACGTAGTTTTGGTTTGCATACTGATGCATCTCAGCGTTATGAACGCGGTGTAGACTTTGAATTGCCGATGACGGCAATGCACCGTGCTTCTCAACTTATCGCTGATTTAGCTGGTGGTGAGTTTGGTCCAATTACTGTTGCTGAAAAAGTAGAGCTATTACCAAAACGTGAAGCCATTGAACTGAACCAAGCGCAAGTCGATCAACTGCTTGGTTATAAAGTTGAATCTGCATTTATTACCGATGCTTTAACGCGTTTGGGTTGCAATGTCACTGTGAAAGCAGAAGGTGAGTGGACAGTTGTACCGCCATCACACCGCTTTGATATGGCGATTTATCAAGACCTCATCGAAGAAGTGGCACGTATTCACGGTTACGACAATATTCAAATCAGCTTGCCAGTGATTGATGTCAAACTGGCGAAATACCAAGACCAATTTGAATTGGTTCAGTTACGCCAAACTGCAGTTACTTTGGGTTATCAAGAAGCGATTAGCTTTAGCTTTGCAGATGCGAAACTAGAGAAACAATTGAATCCACAGGTTCAACCACTAGCGCTTGCAAACCCGATTTCTAGCGACCTTGCAGTGATGCGTTCAACCTTATTATCAAGTTTGATCCCATGTGTGCAATACAACGTGAACCGTCAGCAAAATCGTGTTCGTTTCTATGAGCTTGGTCTACGTTTTGATTATCAAGGTGCGAACAGCATTCATGATCTTAAACAGATCCCAACATTTGCACTGGTTGCAACAGGTTCACGTACGACTGAATCTTGGCATGGTAAAGCACAGCCTATGGATTTCTTTGACTTTAAAGGCGATGTAGAGGAGATTTTAAATTCTGCACGTTTAAATGTTGAATATGTACGTTCAGAGCGTACCTGGTTACATCCAGGTCAATCTGCTGAAATCTTAGTCAATGGTCAATCAATTGGCTACTTAGGTCGTTTACACCCATCTTTAGAAGATGAGTTGGATTTGGCGACTACTTGGGTCGCTGAATTAGATCAATCGGCTGTTTTGCAAACTTATGTATCTAATTTTACAGAATTATCACGTTTTCCGTCGGTTCGACGTGATATTGCGCTTTTAATTAGTGATAAGATTAATGTTAGTGAAATTCAGCAACTTATCGAAAAAACCGGCGGTGAGCTTTTAGACGCAGTTTGGTTATTCGATGTGTACACTGGTCAAGGTGTCGAAGAAGGCAAGCGCTCATTGGCATTTGCAATTCAATGGCAACATCCAACACGTACATTAGAAGATGCTGAAATCAAAACCGGTATGGATAACATACTTCAGGTGTTGGAAAACACTTACCAGGCGACATTGAGGGCTTCATGACAGCATTAACAAAAGCAGAAATGGCTGATCATTTAAGTGAGCTCACGAGTTTAAACCGTCGTGAAGCAAAACAAATGGTCGAGTTATTCTTCGATGAGATTAGCCAAGCGCTAATCTCTGGGGAACAAGTTAAACTCTCAGGTTTCGGTAACTTCGAGTTGCGTGATAAACGTCAACGCCCAGGCCGTAACCCGAAAACGGGTGAAGAAATTCCGATTTCTGCCCGTCGTGTAGTGACCTTCCGTGCGGGACAAAAATTCCGTCAACGTGTTGGAAATGAGCAGATCAATTGATCTGCTTTTTTTTTTCCTTTGATTTAGGAGGTCCAGTTTTAATCATCTATCACACAAGTCATGTTAAAGAATATTCGTTTTAAAGTGAGACGATATATTTGAGTTGAGTTGTCGTAAAGATTGATTGTGGCTTTCTTTGAGCTAAATCTTCAGTTTTTATTTTTCAATAAGCATGGGTTTAGTATTTTGAATTTTAGCTATTTTTATTAACAAAGGTTTAAAGTTTGAGGCAATAAAAAAGAGAGCCAAAGGGCTCTCTTTTTGTGCTGAATAATCGGTTAGATTATTGAGCTTCAGAAGCAGCAGCAGTAGCTTCAGAAGCAGCAGCAGTAGCTTCAGAAGCAGCAGCAGTAGCTTCAGATGCAGCAGCAGAAGCTTCAACAGCAGCAGCGTCAGACGCAGCAACTACTTCAGAAGCAGCAGCTTCAGATGCAGCAGCAGGAGCAGCTTCTTCAGTTTTTTTAGCACAACCAACGAAAGCTAAAGTAGTAGCAACTGCAGCAGCAATAGCGATTTTTTTGAATAACATGGCATCACTCTCTAAAATATGAGATTAAAAAATAACCTGCGTTAGTCTGTTGTGTGCTTTTATTATGCCTAATTTGAATAGGTATTAAAAATGCATAGAGCAGTCTAACTGGTCTGCGTGTATGCTATCACTGAGTATTTTGAAATGCTACTAGTGACTTTGAAAAAACCGTTAAAAATAGGTGAAAAACGGCCATTTTTTAACAGAAAATAACAATTAAGAGAAAGTTTTATATTGGCGAAATAGCAAATAAACTACTAAAAAGAATAGGGTTTTTTAACATATATTTTTTATAATCATAAACTTGAAAATAAGTTTACATGGAGATCTATCAAATGTTTCTTTGTGTAACTAAAGTCAACCAAATAAAAAGGCCATCGTTATAGATGGCCTTTTCAGTCAAACATTCAACTTAGTTGGATGCTTTACGTTTCATTTGATCGAAGAAATCATCATTGGTTTTGGTTTCTTTCATGCGATCAAGCAAGAATTCCATCGCTGCAAGTTCGTCTTGTGTATGAAGCAATTTACGTAAAATCCAAACTTTACGTAGGTTATCTTCAGACATCAAACGCTCTTCACGACGTGTACCTGATTTTTTGATGTTCATCGCAGGGAACACGCGTTTTTCAGCAATACGACGGTCTAGGGTAATTTCTTGGTTACCTGTACCTTTGAATTCTTCGTAGATCACTTCATCCATCTTACTGCCAGTTTCAATCAAGGCAGTTGAGATAATTGTCAGTGAACCACCTTCTTCGATATTACGTGCTGCACCGAAGAAACGTTTTGGACGTTCTAAAGCATGGGCATCCACACCACCAGTAAGAACTTTACCAGATGAAGGGATTACAGTGTTGTAAGCACGTGCTAAACGAGTAATTGAGTCAAGCAAAATCACTACATCTTTTTTGTGTTCAACAAGACGTTTCGCTTTTTCAATCACCATCTCTGCAACTTGTACGTGACGAGCTGGTGATTCATCGAATGTTGAAGCAACCACTTCACCACGAACAGTACGTTCCATTTCTGTTACTTCTTCAGGACGTTCGTCAATTAGAAGGACAATCAAGAAACATTCAGGATTGTTACGAACAATCGACTGAGCGATGTTTTGTAACAACATGGTTTTACCCGCTTTTGGCGGTGCAACGATAATTGAACGTTGACCTTTACCAATCGGAGCAACCAAGTCAACGACACGCGCAGTTAAGTCTTCTGTTGTACCATTACCTAATTCCATTACCAATTGTTCGGTTGGAAATAAAGGTGTTAAGTTTTCGAAAAGAATCTTATTACGTGAGTTTTCGGGTGTGTCGTAGTTAATTTGATTAACTTTTAATAATGCAAAGTAACGTTCGCCTTCTTTAGGTGGACGAATTGTACCTGTAATAGTGTCACCAGTACGAAGGTTGAAGCGACGGATTTGTGATGGGCTCACATAGATATCGTCAGGGCCGGCTAGGTAAGAACCCGCTGCAGAGCGTAAGAAACCAAAGCCGTCCGACAGAATTTCTAGAACGCCATCACCAAAAATCTCTTCGCCGTTCATTGCGTGGCGCTTTAAGATGGCAAAAATAATATCTTGCTTACGGTTACGAGCCATTCCTTCGAGGCCCATAAACTCGGCAATCTTGATGAGTTCGCCAATCGGTTTTTTCTTGAGTTCGGTTAAGTTCATAGGTGGTCAGATAGAATCTAAAATTCTGAGGTACAGGTTGGAAAAGGGAGCAACAAATGTGCCGCGATCATGCAAGAAACGATAGCAATTGGTTTGCACAAAACAATTCAGAGATCTGATTCGTTATATGAAGAGAGATGTGAAAAACAATTCTGTTGCCGAGCGGCATTTTATGTGTTGTGTTGTAAGAAAATGACAGGATTTGAGATCCTTAATTTCTTGAGTAAACAATATAAGAGAGAACACAGCATTTGTCAATTTATCAACCAAAAAAATACGCTGTGTAAAACAGCGTATTTTCGAGTGTTTTTATCGAAAAAATATTAGATGTTTTCTTCGATGAAAGCTGTCAATTTAGATTTTGGTGCGGCACCGACTTGGGTTGCTACAACTTCGCCGTTTTTAAACATTAATAATGCAGGAATGTTACGGATGTTGTAGTTTACAGCTGTTTGTTCGCAAGAAGTTACGTCTACTTTAACGATTTTAACTTTGCCTTCAAACTCAGTTGAAAGTACTTCAAGTACAGGTGCAATGGCTTTACAAGGAGCACACCAACCTGCCCAGAAATCTACAAGTACAGGAGTATCAGACTCTAGTACATCGGCTTGGAAGTTTTCATCAGTTGTATTTACGATATTGCCAGACATGGATTTTGCTCCGGAATTAATTTTTAAGTTGACTCTATGTTTATAAGTATTACATAGCCAACTATAACAATGTAGGGGGTTATGTAAATTTTCGACCTGAATGGCGAGTTTGTCTAATGGATGATCACGATGCCGATGATCGTGTATGACTATCATTGCTTCAGATAAAAAATCGATAAGTTCAGCCCGAACTACTCATAAATGGCTTTTAAATTACATGTATGTGAATTAATCTAAGCACAATTCTGAACAGGTTTTTTTGAATAATGTCTGATTTTTTGATTGATGAAGAATTACTTGCTGCTATCGATATGGGATCGAACAGCTTCCACTTGGCTATCGCACGCGTAGACCATGGTGAAGTGAAAAAAGTTGCATCAATGTCAGAAAAAGTACAGCTTGCCGCAGGTCTAGACGAAAATAAAAATTTGACTGAAGCCGCACAGCAACGAGGATTAGCCTGCCTAGCACGTTTTGTGGGGCGTTTAAATCCTGTACAAGCTAACCGTTTACGTATTGTGGCGACTAATGCCTTGCGTCAAGCAAAAAATGGTCATGAATTTATTCAAAAAGCCGCTGAAATTTTACCAAAACCAATTGAAATCATTGCTGGTCGTGAAGAAGCCCGTCTCATTTATTTGGGGGTTTCACATACCATGGCAAATAGTGGTCGCCGCCTTGTGATTGATATCGGTGGGGGTTCAACAGAGTTGATTATTGGTGAAGAGTTTGAACCGATTCATACAGAATCTGTGCAAATGGGCTGTGTCGCTTTTACCAAAGCGTTTTTTGCTGATGGTGAAATTAACCTGAAAAATTTTGATAAAGCGGTAAATGCTGCTCGCAAGGAAATCGCAGGCATTGCCAACACTTATAAAGCTGCAGGCTGGGATACTGTTGTCGGTTCAAGTGGCACGATCAAAGCGTGTCGTCAGATTTGTGTCAATATGGGCTGGAGCAACGATCAGGAAGAACTGACACGTGACGGTTTATTTAAACTCAAAGATAAATTGCTTAAATATAAGCATGTCAATGAAATGGAATTTGATGGTCTAAAAGAAGACCGTCGAGCAGTTTTGCCAGCCGGCATTGCCATTTTGTATGCAGTCTTTGATGTGCTGAATATCGATAAATTGGTTTATTCTGATGGCGCGTTACGTGAAGGCGTGATGTACGACCTATTGGGACGTTTCCAACATGAAGATGTTCGTGACCGTTCTGTACATGCGTTGATGGGGCGCTACAACGCAGATATGAAACAAGCTGAACGTGTGGTAAATACTGCGCAACAGCTGTTTAATGGTGTGGCGACCGCACTGAATTTGACCAGTGATGACAGTGATTTACTGCGTCGTGCAGCGTATTTGCATGAAATTGGCTTAGCGATCAGTCATAGTGGTTACCATCGTCATGGTGCTTATTTACTGCAACATTCGGATATTCCGGGTTTCTCACAAATTGATCAAAACCATTTGTCGCATTTAGTGGCGCATCATCGTCGTAAGTTACGTAGTGACGCGCGCATTGATGTGATGAAAGTCGGTGGTAACAAACTTGTTTACTTATGTCTATTGCTTCGTTTAGCAGTTTTATTAAATCATAGTCGCAGCGATGAGATGCTTCCTGCCATTGAATTAAGCGTGGACAATGCGCAACAATGGCAACTTAGTGTTTCTGGTGATGCCAAACAGTGGCCTTTGTTGGTTGCAGACTTGCATGATGAGCAGGTGCAATTTAAGCATTGGGATATTGAACTGAATATCCAGTCGGAACAATTTATCAATTAACAGACCAGTTAAGTTAGGGATAATGATCGACCTATGAAAAATAAAGCAGCTCAATCTAAAGCCTGGACTACGGTTCAGATCGCACGTCATCCTGAACGTCCGCAGTTTTTGGATTATGTTGGCGAAATTTTTACAGAGTTCGATGCTTTGCACGGTGACCGCCTATTTGGTGATGACGGAGCGATGATTGGTGGTTTGGCTCGTTTAGATGGTCAGCCTGTGATGATCGTAGGTCAGCACCGTGGTCGTAGTACACGTGAAAAATTACAGCATAATTTTGGTATGAGTAACCCCGAAGGTTACCGTAAAGCACAGCGTTTATTGGATATGGCCGAGCGTTTTAATCTGCCAGTCTTTACCTTTATTGATACCATGGGTGCGTACCCAGGTGTGGGTGCAGAAGAGCGTGGTCAGGCCGAAGCGATTGCAACTAGCTTAGCTCAGCTTTCTTCACTTAAAGTGCCTGTAGTGGCAACGGTATTGGGTGAAGGTGGTTCGGGTGGTGCGCTCGGTATTGGCGTAGCTGACCGTGTGATTATGTTATCTCACAGTATTTATTCAGTGATTTCACCGGAAGGCTGTGCATCTATTTTGTGGAAAACTGCAGAAAAAGCAGAGCAAGCAAGTGAAGCATTGGCATTGACGGCAGATAAATTGCAGAAGATGGGCATTGTAGAATACGTGGTGGACGAAGCGGAAGGCGCACATTTAAACCCTGAAAAAGTCATGCAGGATTTGAAAGTGGTCTTGAAGCAAGCTCTAGAAGAACTGCAACCAATGGATGCAAACGAACGATGCGAAGCGCGTTATCAGCGTTTAATGAAGTTTGGCAGCGACAATTTAGGGCTGACTGCTTAAGTCAAATTCAGGCGCTGCCTGAACAAAGCCGATTTTTAATAGGATGTAGTGGTGGCATGGATTCCATGTTGCTGCTGCATCTTATGTCGTTTTTGTGCCCTGAAAAAATGCGGGTAATTTATATTGATCACCAACTACAAGATTGTAGTCATGCTTGGGGCGAATTTGTACGTGCTCAATGTAAAGCGCTGAATTTGCCATTCATCATACAAAAAGTTCAGGTTGCGCAAGGTAACCTTGAAAATCAAGCACGCTCGGCCCGCTATCAAGCCTTTCGCCAACATTTACAAGCAGATGAAATATTGGTACTCGCACATCATCAGCAAGATCAGGCGGAGACATTGATGTTGCGGCTACTTTCAGGTGCTGGTGTCCATGGCCTTGCTGCCATGAAAAAATTCGATGCGCGTGAAGATTTTACATTATGGCGTCCGCTATTGGATCTTTCACGTGAGCAAATTTGCCAATGGGCAGCACAGCTGCATGTGCAAAATATTCAAGATCTCACCAATTTTGATACCGATTATGACCGCGCGTGGAGTCGTGAGATTTTGTGGCCGTTACTCAGCGATCGATTTCCTAAAATGCAGCAAGCTCTGAGTCGAACCAGTTACTTGATGCAAGATGCCGATGAAATTTTAAACGAGGTATTACAACAAGATTTAGCAGTCTGCGGCTCATCGCAAGCGTTATCTTTGGTGGCTCTACAACAGCTCAGTCTGGCACGTCAGCGTCAGTTGTTATCGCACTGGATGAAAGGTGAGGGGCAATATCGTCCAAGTTTTGAAATGGTACAGCGTTTATTTTCAGAAGTGATTGGCTCACGCGAAGACTCGCAAGCGGCATTACACTGGAATGGATTTTATTATCTGCGCTTTCAACAGCAACTTCATCGGATTGCCAAAGCGGAATATCTGCCAACTGAACCCATTCAAGAGGTTGAGGTTGTAACTTGTGTTGCAGGTCAGTGCCTCAAGTTGCCTGCAGGACATTTTGTGATTCAACCCTCAGAGGTTGGCTTATCACCAGAATTATTGGGGCAGCAACTGCAGATTCGCCCACGCCTTGGCGGAGAAAAAATTCATTTATATGGTCGTGTCGGAAGTTGGCCTTTGAAAAAAGCCATTCAGCAGGCGCAAATTTTTCCATGGCAGCGTCATACTATTCAAATATTAAGCCGAGATAATGTTATGCTAGGCGTCTTTACGCCTCAGGGCTTTTGGTTGGCGCAGTCTGAATTTTGTACTCAAGCTGGCTGGCAACCGACATTATCTCTTAACGCTAAATCTGCAATATCGGATCTTCAATCATGAGCGCAATTCTAAATTGTAATATCAGTTTCATTGGTGGCGGCAACATGGCACAGGCTTTAATTGGTGGCCTAATTGCACGTGGTGTCCCGACTACACGTATTACAGTTTCAGATCCCGTAGAAAAAGTACGTGAGCTTTTGGCTGAAAAAGATTTGCATGTGACGGATGATAATGTTGTAGCAATTCGAGATGCGGATATTGTTCTTTTTGCCGTTAAACCTCAGGTGTTGGCTAAAGTTTTGGCACCATTACAAGGGTTGCTAGAAGGGAAGTTGGTGATTTCAATTGTTGCAGGTGCGGAAATTGCAACGATTTCAAAACTATTAGGTACAGAGCGTATTGTTCGTGTCATGCCAAACACACCTGCTTTAGTTCAAACCGGTGCGCATGGTTTGTATGCAGGTGAAGCGGTTTCGGCTGAAGATCGTGATCTTGCAAGTCAAGTTTTGGCTTCAACGGGTTTAACACTTTGGGTAAACTCAGAAGCGCAGATTGACGCAGTAACAGCTGTTTCTGGCTCAGGTCCTGCATACTTTTTCTATATGATGGAAAGTATGATCCGTGCAGGTAAAAACATGGGTTTGGATGAAAAAGTGGCTACAGCACTAACCTTGCAAACTGCATTGGGCGCTGCACAAATGGCGATTACCAGTGCCAACAGTCCTGCGGAGTTACGTAAAAATGTAACCTCTCCAAACGGTACCACACAAGCTGCGATTGAAGTATTTGATCGTGCTCAAATTTCACAAAATATTCAGGCCGCTTTAGCCGCAGCGCAAAAGCGTAGCCAAGAGTTGGCACAAGAGTTAAGCGAAAGCACCAAATAATTCGATTTGATTTAGGAAAGTTCAAGTATGGGCTCTGCTCAAATTTTTGGAATCATTATTAACGTTGCAATTTTGCTCGTATTTTTCCGTTTTTTAATGCAGCTTGCTGCCGTGAGTCCATATAACCCTGTGGTTTTGGCAACAGCAAAAGCAACAAAAATTGTCGATATCTTTAGCCGAATTTTCCCAACTTTGGCCAAAGGTCGAGTGAATACTGCAGCTTTGGTGTTGGTGGTGATTCTGTATTTGTTAAAAATGTTTGGTTTGATGTATTTGTCTGGCGTGGCAGTGAATAGCCCATTCCATCTGATCATTATGACCTTTGTGACCATGATTCAGGATTTAATCCGTTTCTGTCGTTACTTAATTATTGCATCGATTATTTTGAGTTGGGTGGTGATGTTTAGTCAGTCACGTTCGCCTTATATTGAAGTGGTTCAAGAGTTGGCAGAACCGCTACTTGCGCCATTCCGTCGTATTCTTCCAAATATGGGGATGATTGACTTGTCACCAATTTTTGCGATTTTGGCATTGTTGGTTGCGGAAACCATTATGAAGCAAGTCGCAATTGCATTATTGACTGGTCTTTAATCTGAGCTAAGACGAGTTAAATTAAAAAGGACGCCGAGGCGTCCTTTTTTTGTGGATTTAATATGAGGTGTAAAACAAGATATTTATACTAACTAATAAACATCTCACCTCCATCCAACCTTCCTCCTAGAGGGAGAAAGGCGTGAATGAACGTGAATGAATTAGTGTGCTTCGTCCCAGTTATTACCTTGACCGACTTCAACAATCAGTGGAACGGAAATTTTCAACACAGATTGCATCACTTCAGTCAGTTGGGCAGACAGTTCATCGGCAATTGCAGCATCAACTTCAAACACCAATTCATCGTGTACTTGCAGTAACATTTTGGCTTGATCTTTCGGTAAGATTTTATCGACTGCAATCATGGCCAGTTTAATGATATCCGCCGCAGAACCTTGTAGCGGCGCATTAATCGCTGCACGTTCAGCGCCTTGTTTCACCATTTTGTTGCTCGCCATAATGTCCGGTGTATACAGACGACGACCTAAAATAGTTTCCACAAAACCTTGTTCACGTGCGACTTGGCGAGTACGCTCCATATATTCCAAAACACCAGGGTAGCGTTGGAAGTATTTACCAATATAGTTACGTGACTCTTCACGAGTGAAACCTAGCTGACGAGTCAAACCAAATTCAGACATACCATAGAGCAGACCGAAGTTCACCGCTTTGGCTTGACGACGTTGGTTGCTAGTCACTTCGTCGAGTGGAATTCCCAAAACTTCTGCCGCAGTACGTTTATGTACATCTTGCCCATGATTGAAGGCATCGACCAATGCATGATCTTGCGAGAAATGCGCCATTAAACGTAATTCGATTTGCGAATAATCGGCTGCCAATAAAATGCGACCTTCAGGTGCAATAAAGGCTTTACGGATTTGACGTCCAATATCTTCACGAACAGGAATATTCTGTAAGTTTGGATCGGTAGATGACAAACGACCTGTAGCCGTTAAAGCTTGGTGGTAACTGGTATGCACACGATGTGTGTCATTATTCACTTGCTTTAATAGACCGTCGGTATAGGTGCTTTTCAGTTTAGATAGACCACGATATTCCAAAATTAAGTCGGTAATCGGATGGTCGATTTTTTCTAACACACTTTCACTGGTACTGTACTGACCTGTAGAAGTTTTCTTACCGCCTTTTAAACCTAATTTATCAAACAGAATCTCACCAACTTGTTTTGGTGAGCTGACATTGAAGCTTTGACCCGCAAGATCGGTAATTTCGGTTTCTAAATTTAGAATGGTATTGGCAAATTCCACACCAAGTTGGTCGAGGAAGTTCATATCTAGCTCAATGCCGTTTTCTTCCATAGAGGTTAGAACACGGGCAACCGGCATTTCAATATTGTGCAAAATATTGATCAGCTCCGGGTGAGTTTGTAACTTCTTATCGAGTACTTCATACAGACGATAGGTCACATGGGCATCTTCTGCCGCATAATGGGCTGCAGTTTCAAGCTCAATTTGGTTAAAGGTCTTTTGTTTTGCACCTTTGCCCGCCACTTGTTCGAACGTCGTAGTGAGATGACTTAAATACAAACGTGCGACGTCATCCATCCCATGACGTGTAGCCACAGAGTTAAGGACATAAGAGGCCAACATGGTATCGAAATACCAACCTGCCAAATGAATGCCATGATTTTCTAAGACATGTGCGTCATATTTGAGATGATGACCAATTTTTTGTACGTCATTATCTTCAAGTAAAGGTTTGAGTTGATTCAGGATCGTGTCACGATCAAGTTGTTGCGGCGCACCTTCATAATCATGCGCAAGCGGCACGTAATAGGCATCATGTGCATCTAAAGCCACCGAGAAACCCACAATCTGTGCCACGCGGTAGTCGAGGCTAGTGGTTTCAGTATCAAAGGCAAAACGCTTTTCAGTACTTAGACGTTTAAATAACAAATCCCAATCTTCTTGAGTCAATACCGTGTGATAACGTGCTTCACCAAGTAAGTCATCAACACTGGTTTTGTCCGCTTGATCTTCCACTTCAGGTGCATTGGCTACAGTCGCCGTGGTGTTAATGGCTTTGGCTACTTGTTTGTAGGTTGCACCATTGGGGTTGTTCGGATGATCTAAAGACTGCAGTTGGTTACGAAATTCTAGTTCCGTATATAAATCACGAAGTGCTGGAATATTTGGATCGGCAAGTTTCAGATCTTCGTATTTAAGGCCCATGTCGAGGTCACAAACAATACTCGCCAGTTGGTGATCAAGAGCAATCCCTTCGACATTGTCTTTAATGTTTTGACCGACTTTACCTTTAATGCTGTCGACATTTTCTAAAATGCCGCCAATCGATCCGTACTCGGTTAAAAGTTTCGCTGCTGTTTTTGCGCCAACACCGGGTACACCACGGATGCCGTCAGAGGCATCGCCCATCAGCGTGAGGTAGTCAATGATTTGATTCGGCCACACCCCAAATTTTTCAAAAACGCCTTGAACGTCCATCGGTTTGTCTTTGAAGCTATCTTCTAAAGTGACACGCTCAGTAACGAGCTGTGCCATGTCCTTGTCACCAGTGGAGATCAAAACTTGATGACCGGCTGCTTCAGCGCGTTTGGCTAAAGTTCCGATAATGTCATCGGCTTCAGCGCCTGGCAACATATGTAGTGGAATCCCTAGAGCACGAATTAACGCATGAAGATATGGAATTTGTTGTGATAATTCTTCCGGCATCGCAGGACGGTCACCTTTATAGATCGGGGACAATTCATGACGGAAGGTTGGTTCAGGTGTATCGAAAATAACGGCCATGTGCGTCGGTTGGATACGACGCATTAATTTTTGGATGGCAGAAATGGCACCTCGGATTGCATTGGTATGCAAACCGGTTGAAGTGGTTAATGGTGGCAGTGCATGGTAAGCACGAAATAAAAAGTATGAGCCATCGACCAAGACAAATGGTGGCATTGATAATTTCCTAATCCTAAAAACGGTTTTATTGTACGTGATTTTTTGCCCGCACGCAGAGTCTAGATTGTATATGTAACTTACCTAATCACTGATGAATAGTTTTAATCCATCGGTCAGGCTCATGTATCATCAAAACATTCAGGAAAATGACGAAGCAGGTATGCTGAAACAGAATAATGAAATCAAGATGATTTGGTTGATGACGCTGATCATGGTGGGGATCGGGGCATGGTACTTAGATGTCCGTATCCTGAGTTATATCAGCGGCATTGGTTTTATGCTCAGTGTGATGAATTATGTCGATGATTTACAGCACGGCGCTGATGCACTGAGTTCATCAAAA
This sequence comes from Acinetobacter amyesii, assembly GCF_023499985.1. Taxonomy (NCBI): domain Bacteria; kingdom Pseudomonadati; phylum Pseudomonadota; class Gammaproteobacteria; order Moraxellales; family Moraxellaceae; genus Acinetobacter; species Acinetobacter amyesii. Next base: position 257,690 of record NZ_JAMCOU010000031.1, read on the forward strand.
CAACCATTTCAAGTGACATCAAAGGTTCCGTTATATATTGCATCGTTATTAACGGTCGTTGGACTGTTAACAGAATTGGGTTATTTGGTTGCAATCGGGATTAGCCTGTGGGTCTATTTTTTTCTGCGTTGGCTGAAACGATTAGAACGTCAGCTGCATCTATTGCAAGGACAGGTGCTTCATTCGCAATCCAGCCAAACGGCTACTTCAATATCAGCGTCGACAATAGACCGTCCTGAAAATTTTGATTCTGACAATACACCATCTGTACATCCCGCGACGGCAGTTGGTACAGCTAGACATCAGGCATCATTCAATTCAATGCCTTCTAATACACCATCCAAGTCTGCGCCAAATCTATCTAGTCAAATTCAGCAATGGCTTTTCCAAGGCAATCCCGTGTTAAAAGTGGCGGTATTGGTCTTGGTGATTGGCGTGGTGCTATTACTCAGATTTGCCACAGAGCATTGGCAACTAAGCTTGGCCATGAAACTGCTGATCGTAAGCTTGATCAGTGCTGGTATTGTGGGACTGGGTTTTTTGCTGCAAACCAAAAACCGCAGTTTTGCCTTAGCGCTAGAAGGTCTAGGTCTTGCAGCGCTGTTTTTGACTTTATTTTTTGCCTATTACAATGCCGTCATTCCGGGCTTTGGCATAGCTTGTCTACTATATGCTGCACTTATGGCATTGACGATTTGGCTCAGTCTGAAACAGCAGTCGGTAGAACTGGCAATCATGGCAATGCTGATCGCCTATCTTGCGCCATTTACCTTGCCTGTTCGTGATGCAACTGCAACGGAATTTATTGCCTATTATCTTGTAATTAATCTGGCTGTTGCAGTCATGAGTACTTTAAGACCGTGGAAATATCTGAATCAAATCGCATTTTTGATGACGGTGATTATGGGTGGTGGATATGCTTTTTACCACGGATACACCACCGAACGTCAGATGATGAGCGTGTTGGTTTTAGCTCACGCTGCGAGTTTTATTTGGCTCGGTTTTCGTTTTAGCCAGTTATTGGCGAAACAAGATCTTGCGCATTTTCAGCTTAAACCTGCCTTGGATATTGCACTGATATTTGCTGCACCAGTGTTTGCTTATCTGGCATTGTATTTGATGTATTTTGAGGAAACGGTATGGCAGGCGGGGTATAGCTTGCTATTCGCAGCGCTTTTTGCCGTACTGTATAGCATCAGTAAACGCAGTGCTGTGATTCCACTGATTGCACAAAGTTATTTGAGTTTGACCTTAATTTTCTTGGCATTGATTCCACCGATAGTATTGAAAGAGCAGTGGAGTGTGGTTGGTTGGGCAGTTGAAGGTGCGTTGATATTTATATATGCCCTATACAAGCAGTCCAATATCAGCCGTTATTTAGGCATGGCGCTCTTGGTGATGGCGGGTTGTTCAAGTCTGTATTATTTGGTTCAACTGCCACATTTCCCTGCACAGATGTATTGGGGCGTGTGTTTGAGCTATTTGGCGGCCATTATCGTGACGCACGCGGTTCCTGCATTTCATAAACAGCTTTCAAGTTCGAGTATTGCCTTTCAATGTGTGCAAATGCTCTCAGCAACTACTATGTTCACCATGTTGCTCTTAGATTGGCTGCAGAGTAGTCATCAATTGGCCTTGAGTTTATTGATTGTCAGTGTGGCCTATCTGTTGGTGAATGAAGGCTTGTTAAAACGAAAAGCTTCGTGGAGTTGGTCCATCATTAAGTGGACCGGTCTAGTGCCTGTTTATGTGATGGGGCTGTACCAAGTTATTTCAGTGAGTGAGAACGGTCAGTTACTTTGGCATTCAACGATGGAGCAGATGTATTTTGCATTCGCTGGGCTGAGCTTGACGCTGCTTTGGCTACGACCATTACTCGGTGTGCGTGAAAAAAAAGAATGGGTCAGTCTCGGAATTTTGAGTAGCTTGGCGTGGACCAGTCTGACGCTGATACCCAGTATGCCGTATATCAGTGTGGTAATTTTGCCCCTACTCTTTTGTGCATGGTGTTATTGGCAAGCGCAGCAACCGGTCTGGAAAATGTTTTGGCAAGCGCGTAGCAGTTTATTTTTGGCTTTAAGTTGGATCATCAGTTCGCAATTATTTAGTCAGCAGGCCTTTGTGGGATATATCTTGCCGATACTGAATCCTTTTGATGCAGTGAGTTTGCTGTTGTTAGCGGCTTTTTTATGGATGTTGAATCAACAGTTAAAAGCTGGTTTAGATCGTAGCTTGGCTGCCGTGTTGAGTGTCCTTGGGCTACTTTGGTTAAGTAGCTATGTCGTGCTTCGTGCCTTACATAGGTATCTGGATACGCCTTATAACAGTTTAGACATTTGGAGCGATGCGACCGTTCAACTGAGTTTTACTGTGCTGTGGGTGTTATTGGCTTTGGTGAGTATGCGCTTTGCCACTCAGCGCCAATTACGTTCAGTTTGGCTACTCGGTGGCAGTATTTTGGTCTTGGTCACTTTGAAATTGGTCTTGCTGGATTTATCTCATGTCGGCACTCTCATGCGAGTGATTTCATTTATGGCCGCAGGTTTTGCCATGCTTTTGATTGCCTATATTGCCCCTATGCCGAATGACAAGATTGAACCATGATGAAATTCTTAAAGGTACGAGATCACTAAGCCGTATAGGTTGATGGCTATAAATAGTAGATGATAAAAAGCCCTGCACATTTGAAGATATGCAGGGCTTTTCATATCAAGTCTATAAACTATTATTTGAGTTGAGGCTCTCGTTGAATCTCTTGTGCATTGGCATATTGATCGACGTCGGCATCGCTTGCTTGCGTAGAAAGCGGGTGGTCAACAAAACCCATTTTCGGTACAGGAATTTCAATTTTATTTTCTACAAAGGCATTGCGAATCCGTTCTTGCATCTCATCGCGGACTTTTAGGAAATTCTCTCTTTGACACCAAATGGCAAAAAGCAATTCAATGGATGACTCTCGAAAGGCAGTGACGGTCACGGCAGGTTTAGGATCGGCCAAGACCAATGGATATTTACTGACGGCATCTAATAAAACTTCGCGGACTTTGATGATGTCTTCATGAAAGTTAATCGCAAGGGTAATTGGAATGCGCCGTATTGGAAACTTAGACAAGTTATGTACAGGTGCCCGAATCAGTTGTTCATTCGGCAAACGGACATAGACATTGTCTTGCGTGAGTAATTTGACCGACAGTAAATCAATCGAGATTACTTCACCTTCAATGGTATGCCCACGAATCAGTGTCAATTGAATGGTATCACCAACCTCAAAAGACCCTTCACCGATCAAGAACATCCCGCTGATCAGGTTGGATGCGGACGTTTGCGAGGCAAAACCCAGTGCGACCGTTAAAATACCTGCTGCACCCAAGAAGACGCTGAGTTTAAAGCCGGCTTCTTTTAAACTTGCCATCACAAAGATTAAAAAGATGAAATAGAAAATCCCGCGACGCCAAACCAACTGTTGATGAGCATTGAAACGCATACCCACAGTACGAATAAAGGTATTCGAGATAAAACGGGCAATCAGAAAGCCGATGACTGCCAATAAAACAGCCACCAATAATTCTGTCAGCCGATCGGTATTGAGATTGGCGACCATTCCTTTTAGGCTGCTGGTGATTTCTGTCGAAATATTTAAATCTGCCATGGCTCGCCCTTAGAAAAATGAATCAAACATATTGAACAGCACATTGGCTGACTCGCGTGGCGGATGTAGATAAACAACGTCACCCGCTTGTGGTGGTGTACGGTTTTCAATTTTGACCCGCGGCGGTTTGTCATGACCTTCATGCACGACCCGAATTTGTGAAGTCCATAAACGTCCCGTACTTTCACTATAAAATAATGGCAAAGCCGGTACAGGGACATTCATACGGTCAAAACGAATCTGTTGATTACTCACGTTATGAAACTCAATAGGGGTTACAGCACGAAAAGCACGAGGTTTGAGTTGTTTAAGTTCTGTACGACCATCAACTGCTGTGGCATAGCAAATTTCACCCATTCGATGATTCGGACCAAACCAGGTATCTTTTGGTAGAATAACAGGTATATCAAACAAGGGTTCTCTAAGACCTTCGACAAAACCAGCAATCCAAAGCGGTGTGCTGATATATAGCGTTCCGCGCTGTCCGGCTGGAATATAAATCGGATCGACCGGTTTAATCACCACAGACCGATCTGCCAAACGTGGCATGATTTGAATTTTGTCATGTGTTTGGCGGAACATATAGCGTTCCATTTTAATGGGCTGTGGAAAACCAAATTCAGGGTCTTGTATCGGATGCCATTGCTGCTCATAGTCAAACTGAAAGGTCGGGCGATGGTATTCCATACGCCACTCTTGCATGCCGCGCGTTACACGGAACAATAAAGACCCAAACTGCCAACTGCGCGGGTGATTCAGTTCAAATTGATATTCCCCCCACCATTTACGTTTTGGGGATTCCTTTTCAGTCAAATCATTTTCTAATGGCAATGCGTATATCCCTTGTCCCGATAAATCCTAAAAACAGACTTCACGCTGTCAGATGCTTAGAGTACACTCAAAACAACTTTTTTCATCATTATAATGCGTGATGCAAGTACTTAAACAATTACAAATACCATATAGTTTTGCCAAACGTCATGGCGTATTGCTTCGATATGAGGGTGATCAAGCTTTTATTGTGCGTCGTGACAGCACGCCACTACTGGCTTTGCAAGAAGCACGTCGCTATTTAGGGCATCCTGCACAATATCAATTATGTAGTGAGCAAGAGTTTAATCAATTACTCAGTGCAAGCTTTGCCGGAGACACCGGTGAGTCTCAACAAGTGGCAGCGGGTCTGGAAGATCATCCTGATTTACTTAGCCTTGCGGACTCTGTGCCAGAAGCTGAAGATTTGATGGATCAGGAAGATGATGCGCCGATTGTACGCTTAATCAATGCTTTATTGTCGGAAGCAATTCGTGTTGGAGCTTCAGATATTCATATCGAATCTTTTGAAAAAAAGCTGTCTGTCCGCTTACGTGTTGATGGTCAATTACGTGAAATTGTCCAGCCTCGTCGTGAACTTGCGCCATTGTTGGTGTCACGGATCAAAGTCATGGCCAAACTCGATATTGCGGAAAAGCGAATTCCACAAGATGGTCGTATTTCTCTGCGTTTGGCGGGCCGTGAAGTCGATGTTCGTGTATCAACCTTACCATCTTCCTATGGTGAACGTGTGGTGATGCGTTTACTCGATAAACAAGCTGGGCGTTTAAACATGACCCATTTGGGCTTGATGCAGCATGACTATGATCGATTGAAACAACTGGTACATCGTCCGCATGGCATTATTTTAGTTACGGGGCCGACGGGTTCGGGTAAAACCACAACCTTGTATGCGGCATTGTCTGATCTAAATGATGGTTCAAAAAATATTTTGACTGCGGAAGATCCAATTGAGTATCAACTTGAAGGGATCGGGCAGACGCAGGTCAATACCAAAGTGGATATGACCTTTGCTCGTGCATTAAAAGCCATGCTTCGCCAAGACCCAGATGTGGTGATGGTCGGTGAGATTCGTGATTTAGAAACTGCTGAAATTGCAGTACAGGCATCATTAACAGGCCATTTAGTACTTTCAACGCTGCATACCAATACAGCAATCGGTGCAGTGACCCGTCTTAAAGACATGGGGATTGAACCCTTTCTACTTTCAAGCTCATTGATCGGTGTGGTGGCACAGCGTTTGGTTCGAACCTTGTGCCGTCACTGTGCGACTTGGCATGATGCCGATGATTTTGAAAAAGACTTATTTAAGCATCTCGATGCCTCGACCGAATTAAAATTGCCACAACCTAAAGGATGTGAACAATGCTCGCATACTGGATTTACAGGGCGTACCGCAATTTATGAAATCGTCCCGATTGATGAGCAAACACGTCGCCTCATTCATGGTAATGCTGCTGAGTTTGAGTTGGAAAATCATGTACGTGCAAATGCGGGTTCAATACGTGATGATGGATTGCGTAAAGTTTTGGCAGGTAAAACCACGATAGAAGAGGTTTTACGTGTAACCAATGAAGCGGCTGAATAGTCGGTGTGAATTATAAAAAAAGCCCCGAAGCCTGTGCAAGGACTCGGGGCTTTGCTTTAGTTAATCTTTTCAAAATGAATAACAGCATCGTATGCTTTATCTGTCAGAGTGAGGTGAGTTGCATCACTGAGTTTCATTTCAATGCTATTGCTCTCTTTATATTTCAAAACATCATGATTCACTTCGGCCATACTGGATGAAGCACTAGAAATGCGCTCAGTATTATTTTTATCGAGCCAAAATTCGTCTTTAATTTGATAGTCATCGCCTTGTTTGCTGATTGAAAGTTTGCGAAGGCTCTCCGTGTCAGGTGTTTGTTTCCATTCCCCTGAAAAATCAGGCGCAGGTGTTTGGCTACATGCTGCTAAGGCCAAGCTTAGAAAAAGCAGCGAAAAGTATGTTTTCATTGTAAAGTCCTGAAAATGATTTTAATTTTTTATTTTAATTTGAACAAAAACAGCCCAAAAAATATGGGCTGTACGGTCTTTCACTTACCACAAACTGACAACTTTCTTCATCAATTCAGCACGAATGGGCGCGGTTGGGTTACCTGCATTGCGCTGCGTTTCATTTTCATAAAACTTTTGCCAAGTTTGAACCATCTCTAAAGTGACATCTTGAGTTTTAAGCTTTTCAACGTCGGCTTTACTGATATTGGCTAAGCGCGCTGCTGCACCTTCTGGGCCTGTACCCCAACCAATGATGCCTTGACCATAGGCAGGTAAAGACATGTTGTTCGGTGTTGGCGGTAGCGCAAGACGTTGAATATCTGGATTGACCAAGGATTTAATTTGAGGGCGGACTTTTTCAGACAGCGTTAATTCGGCAAAACTTAGTGTAGATGCGCTGATTAGCAATGTACTGATAAGGAGAGGTTTAAGCATCATAGATCAACAAATGAATGTAAATAAGAATCGTTATATATTTTAGCAAGGTTTTGGTAGCTGAATATGAATATTTAAATGTATTGGAAATGGATAAGATTTTATTTTGAGCTCAGCTGTAGATGTGTAGTGGTCAAAAAACTCAAAGCACTATTTTATAAGAATTAAAACAGTGCTTTGTTTAGATAGGTACAAATGGGTTTAAGTCAAAACATTTAAAGTGACATTAATATTGTTTCGGGTCGCATTTGAATAGGGGCACACAATATGCGCGGCATCGACCAATTTCTGTGCCTCGCTTGCATCCATACCCTCAAGATGAATATTAAGCGTCACTTCGATACCAAATCCTGTTGGAATAGGGCCGATACCAACATCACCCTCGACGTAGGCAGCAGGGGTAATCGAAATTTTATCTCGGTTAGACACAAATTTCATTGCACCTAAAAAACAGGCTGAATAACCAGCGGCGAAGAGTTGTTCAGGATTCGTACCATTACCTGTACCCCCCATAATTTTCGGCACAGCCAATTGAACATCTAAATGACCATCGGATGTCGTTGCACGACCATCACGACCACCAGTGGCTTTTGCATGGGCTGTATAAACTGCTTTTTCTAAAGTCATTTTTCTAATCCCTCAGATGATGGTTCAAAATCATATCGTGGGGGATTTTGTTTAAATAATATTCAGTTTTTTTGTAATTTTATACAGAGTGAAAATCAATATTGAACCAAAACACGGTGCTGCATCAGTGGCATTGATGCGCGAATCTGTTGCTGCTCGTCTAAGTCAAAAGGAACTGTGAGTAGTTGAGCGCCTTCTTCTGCGGTGATTGCTAAAATTTGACCACGGCTGTTGCTTGCTCCAGCATGCCCCCAAGTTTGACGTTTTTCACCATGCCAACCTTGTTGTGCGGCACCTAATACAGCACATTGACTATCCATGGCACGAGCTTGCAGTAACAACTGCCAGTGCATTTCACCCGTGGTATAAGTAAAAGCCGCAGGCGCCGTTAAAATGTTTGCACCTTGGCTACGAAGTTTCAAAGCCAGTTCAGGAAAACGCAAGTCGTAGCACACCATCATGCCAATATTGCCAAAAGGTGTTGTTGCAATTACGGTTTCAGTACCAGGTTCAAAGAATTTTGATTCTTGATAGCCACCGACAGCGTCACCAACTTGCACATCAAATAAATGAATTTTGTCATAACGTGCTTCGGTACGTTCAGGGCTGATACACAGACTGACAGTTCGGACACGACCATCTTGAATGATTGAACCATCTGGACGATAAGGGCATGGGAGTGTGCCCGCAACAATCCAAAGTTGATAACGATGTGCGAGTTGTTCTAGTCGCTGCTGAATACTTTCAAATTGCGCCGCGGTTTCGCGTTGTTTACCTGCGGCAAAACAGACAAAATTTTCGGGAAATACAATGAGACTCGCACCTTGAGCCTGACTTTGTTGCATCAATGACTCGATCACTTTGAAGTTATCTTCAATGTCATTTTGAGAATTCATTTGTGCAACGGAAAGTAAAGTCATGCGAAGAGGCTCTGCTGTGATTAACCTAAATTAGACATTTTGCTGCTTGGGTTGCTCTAGATTGTCCTGCTCTTTTTGCAGTTGTTTGACCAAAGGCTCAAACATATTTTGGTTGCTATCATTTAGTTTCATCAGCGTTTTGTGTGCATCTAAAACCGTATTCAGCATATTGCTATGGGTAATGTGTTCTTCCATAAGTGCGCGAGTGCATACACTTGGATCACCACAATAATTCAAAATAACAAACACCTGACCTAAACCCATGCTATTGGCAAGCGTTGTGATATCAGAGTTTGTAGACAACATTACCGCTTGGATATGGTGAACTTGTTTGAGCTTCAAACCCAGTTTCGCCAAAATGCCAAGAACAGTACTATCGATAAATGTCGTTTGGGTTAAATCAACGATTGCACCGACGACATTTTGTTGCTGTTCAATTTTGTTTAATAACTTGTCTAGACTAATACAAGATTGGGCACGCACTTCGCCAATAAGCTTAAAAATATGCGTTCCGTTCAAGCTTGCATATTCAACATGACCTGTTGACATATAAATGCCATTTGCAGAGAAGGATAGTAAATTATCCCATAGGGGCACAGCTTACTCAAGTAGCCGAGTATGATCAGAAAGTCGTATTCGGTTTAAGTAGTTGATTTCGTGATTAATTGATTCGACGTAAACTTAGGATGGCAATATCGTCGGCAACATGGTCTGGTGCTTGAAATGATTGATTTTGCAAGTGATAAACCAATTGACCTAGCTGTTCATTCAATCCACCGTCAAAAGGTTCTAGTGCGCCATCCGAGCAAATTACAAAGCGCGAATAACGATTTAAGGTAAATTCAAACTCTTCAACTTCGAGGTCTTCAGTTAAGCCAAGTGGAAAGCTACTGGTATTTAAAATTCGTGCGGGAAGACCGGGTTCAAATAAAATGGCCGGCGGATAATGGCCTGCACTAGACCATTTCAAGACATGCGTATCGAGATTAAGTATTCCCGCAATCATGGTAATGTGCTTTTCAATATTTTCTTGAACCAACATGCCATTGAGTTTTTTGATGAGTTCTCTCGGGGTTTTTGAACGACCGTGGAAAGCAGCCATCCATGAGGTTAGTAAACTACTCGTTACCCCATGACCAGATACATCTGCGAGATAAAACATGATTTCTTTATCGCTGATTTTCCAGTAATCGTACCAATCACCGGATAAATAGGCTGAAGGCTGGAAGAATGTTTCAATTTTATAGTTGTGGAGTTCAATCGGGTTGGGCAGTAAACGTTTTTGCAAATCTGCAGCAGAAGGGAGATCACGGCTATCTTGATTGCGTTTGTATTGCGCATCAATTTTAGTGAGTGCCACCTGAAGGTTAGTTGGGATATGATCCCAAACCCATCCTGCTAAAGCGCCTTGTTGCCAAGCTTGAGCCAATGCAGCACCTTCATGCTCAAAAGCAAGCACAATAGTAGGAAGTGTCCATTGGTGATTTAAAAAGTCGGCAACATCAGCAATTGCAATGATCGTTGGATCATACAAGTCTAGATCTTCAATGTTAATCATTTGTACGCTAGGAAGCGCATCAAGTACCTGATCTAAATATGGAATATCACGAGTAGGTTGAATGAAATACATAAAGAATTAGATGAATCCTTCGATAGACAATAAGTGTACTATAGCAAGCTAATGATGGCTGGAGGGAAAAACCACACCAGCCAATTGAAAAATTTTATTTATTCAGTTGTTACCGTGTCGGTATCATCTGAACTGCTGTCATCAATGAAATCGGTAGAATCATCAGATGAAACGTCTACTGAATTATCTTCAGATTCATCAATATCGTCATCTTCTTCATCAATAAATAGGTTTTCTTCAGCGATACCTTTTTTCTCAGCAATAGAATAGTTCAGGCGTTGCAAATAAATATCACGAATTTGAGCGTATTTATCGCCTTGCAATACACCTTCGATATCCAGTAATTGAGCGCGAGTATCGATTCCACGTAAAGTTTGCTCAGACCAATACGCCACATCATGACCATCAAGCATATATTTCTGTGGACGTCCTTGACTATCTACAGCAAGCCCCACAGTTTGACGCAATGTGCTTGGACCAAGCACTGGTAAAACAATATAAGGACCAGAAGGAATACCGTAATAACCTAAAGTCGCGCCAAAGTTTTCATCTTCGGTTTCTAGACCTAGACGGCTTGCAGGGTCAGCAAAGCCTAAAGTTGTCAGTGTATTAACAGTAAAACGCCCCAGACTTTTTGCGGCACGTGTCGGTCGTCCTTGGATGAGTTGGTTAAACGCATTCCACGGTTCGCCCAAATTTTTACGGAATAAACGATACGATTCACGTATATCCTTAGGGGTTTTTGCTACATATTGCACAGCAACAGGGCGGGCAATATGGACGTCTAAATAATCATTAAATGCGTAAACTTTCCGGTTGATCGGTTGGAAAGGGTCTTTATCTTCTTCTGATTGTGCTGCATTGGCATTTACAGATAATTTTTTTGCAACTTCAGATGACTTGACCATCGCAGCATGCGCAAGTTGTTGTGTTTTTGATTTATTGGCAGCTTCTGAGTCTTGAGCAACAGGTGCTGAAGCCTCGTCATTTGCAAATACAGGTGTTGTTACGACAAGTGACAATAATCCTGCATATAAAAAAGAAGTTTGGCGCATATATAGTCCTGACGCTTTTAGCGCGGCAAAATGTTTGCCGTATAATAAGTAAAAACGTTCAAATAATCTTGATTTATTACTATTAAACCAAATTTGATCAAAATATGAATGAAAAAATGTAATTTGAGTGAAAATTGTGCGCTCAAAATAATTATTTAAAAAAAGGTGTTGCGTTGGATCAGAAATGCTGTAGAATGCACATCCATCGGCGGTGATGAAGATTAAAACTTCTGATAAAACAATGACTTGGTTGAATTGATTAAGTTTGGTTTTATTTGAT